>RFJX01000139.1 GCA_003694425.1 Gammaproteobacteria bacterium | reverse complement strand
CGGCATAGGCGGCGGCGGAGGCGGAGGTGTTGCCAGTGGAGGCGCAGATGATCGCCCGGCTGCCCTCCTCCACCGCCCGGGTCACGGCCATGGTCATGCCGCGGTCCTTGAAGGAGCCGGTGGGATTGAGCCCTTCGTACTTGACGTAGATGTCCACCTCCACGCCCAGCTCCCGGGGGATGTTGTTGAGCCGGATCAGCGGGTTGTTGCCCTCGCCCAGGCTGATGATGCGGGTGTCGTCGTGGACCGGCAGCCGGTCGCGGTAACGCTCGATGAGGCCGGTGTAGCGGTGCTTGAGGCTCATGACAGGGTCTCCATGCGGATGCGGGTGACTCGACCGCTGATAGAGGGCAGTGCCTCGATGCGGCCGATGGCCTCGTTCATGCGCGCCTCCACCACCCGGTGGGTGAGGAAGATGATGGGCACGTAGCGCTCCTCGCCGGCGGGTTCCTGCTGGCGGATCGCCTCGATGCTGATGCCGAGGTCGCCGAAGATCCGGGTCACCTCGGCCAGCACCCCGGGACGGTCCTCGGCGCTCATGCGCAGATAGTAGGCCGTCTCCACTTCGGGCATCTCGAGGATGGGGAGATCGGCCAGGGCCCCGGGCTGGAAGGCCAGGTGGGGGACCCGGTTCTCCGGGTCGGAGGTCAGGGCGCGGGTCACGTCCACCAGATCGGCCACCACTGCCGAGGCGGTGGGATCGGCCCCGGCGCCGGGACCGTAGTAGAGGGTGGGACCGACCGCGTCGGCGCGCACCAGCACCGCATTCATGACCCCGTCCACATTGGCGATCAGCCGCCGCTCCGGGATCAGGGTGGGATGGACCCGCAGCTCGATGCCCTGCTCCGCGCGGCGGGCGATCCCGAGGTGCTTGATGCGGTAGCCGAGCTGCTCGGCATAGCGCACGTCCTCGATGGTGATCCGGTCGATCCCCTCCCGGTAGACACGGTCGAACTGCAGCGGGATGCCGAAGGCGATGGAGGCGAGGATGGTGAGCTTGTGGGCCGCGTCGGTGCCGTCGATGTCGAAGGCGGGATCGGCCTCCGCGTAGCCCAGTTCCTGGGCCTCGGCCAGCACCTCGCCGAAGCCGCGGCCCTTGTCGCGCATCTCGGTGAGGATGAAATTCCCGGTGCCGTTGATGATCCCGGCCAGCCACTCGATGCGGTTGCCCGCCAGCCCCTCGCGAATCGCCTTGATGATGGGGATGCCGCCGGCCACCGCCGCCTCGAAGGCCACGGTGACCCCCTGCTGCTGCGCCGCCTCGAACACCTCGTTGCCATGGATGGCGATGAGGGCCTTGTTCGCGGTGACGACATGCTTGCCGTTGCCGATGGCCCGAAGGACCAGCTCGCGGGCGATCTCCGTCCCCCCGATCAGCTCGCAGACGATCCGGATCTCCGGGTCATCGACCACCTTCCAGGGGTCGTCGGTGAGCTCGATGCCGGCGGTTTCGCAGATCCGCTGCTTGTCCAGGGTGCGGGTCGCCGCCCGCGTCACCCGGATCGGCCGGCCTGCGCGGCGGCAGATCTCGTCACCGTTGCGTTGCAGGACATTGACCGTGCCGCCGCCGACGGTGCCCAGCCCCAGAAGTCCTACCTTGACGGGTTCCACTTGCAGTCTCTCCTGTTCAACCCTTCTGCAGCATCTCGCGGATGCCGCGGACTGCCTGACGGGTCCGGTGCGGATTCTCGATCAGGGCGAAGCGTACGTAGTCATCGCCGTATTCGCCGAAGCCTATTCCCGGCGAGACCGCCACCCGGGCATCCAGCAGCAGCTTCTTGGCGAACTCCAGCGAGCCCATCTCGCGATAGGCTTCCGGAATGCGGGCCCAGACGAACATGGTCGCCTTCGGTGGTTCGACCTCCCAGCCGGCGGAGTTGAGCCCGTCGCAGAGCACGTCGCGACGTACCCGGTAGAGTTCGCAGATCTCCCGCACGCACTCCTGCGGCCCCTCCAGGGCGGCGATGCCGGCCACCTGGATGGGCGTGAACATGCCGTAGTCCAGGTAGGACTTGAGCCGGGTCAGGGCCGCCACCAGCTCGGGGTTGCCGACCATGAAGCCGATGCGCCAGCCGGGCATGTTGTAGCTCTTGGACATGGAGAAAAACTCCACCGCCACCTCCTTGGCCCCCGGCACCTCCAGGATCGAGGGCGCCTTGTAGCCGTCGAAGACGATATCGGCATAGGCCAGGTCGTGGACCACCCAGATGTCGTGTTCGCGGGCGATCTCCACCACCTTCTCGAAGAACTCCAGCTCCACGCACTGGGTGGTGGGATTGCTCGGGAAGTTGAGCAGCAACATCTTCGGCCGCGGCCAGCAGTCGCGGATGGCCTTCTCCAGCTCGCTGAAGAAGTCGACCTCCGGGCCGATGGGGACGTGGCGCACGTCGGCGCCGGCGATGACGAAGCCGAAGGGATGGATCGGATAGGAGGGGTTGGGGACGAGGACCGCATCACCCTTGTCAACCACCGCCATGGCCAGGTGGGCCAGCCCCTCCTTGGAGCCGATGGTGACGATGGCCTCGCTCTCGGGGTCCAGGGAGATGCCGTAGCGCCGGTCGTACCAGTTGCAGATCGCCCGCCGCAGGCGGGGGATGCCGCGGGAAACCGAATAGCGGTGCGTGTCACCGCGCTGGGCCACCTCGATCAGCTTGTCGACGATGTGTTTCGGCGTCGGCTGATCGGGGTTGCCCATGCCGAAATCGACGATGTCAACACCCTCCCTCCTGGCCTGCATCTTAAGGTCGTTGACCACGTTGAAGACGTAGGGAGGGAGACGCTCGATTCTGGAGAATTCTGACTTCAATGTCTTCTTTTTCGGTCGGGGTTGAAGGTGGAGGCGGGGCGGCGCCGTCGCCTGGCAAATTCACGGAAAGTTACCGGCAGTGTCCGGTACTGTCAAACACTTCCTGCTATATTCCGGTGCCATGAACGCCGTTACCGATACCGGGGCCCTCCTGCGCCAGGGCACCACCCGACTCCTGGAACCCGCCGGCCTGACCCCGGGCGACCTGGAACCCCTGCTCGGAAGGCTGCTCGCGCCCGGGGTGGACTTCGCCGATCTCTATTTCGAGCTCACCTCGAGCGAGAGCTGGAGCCTCGAGGAGGGCATCGTGAAAGGGGGCGGCCATCACATCCGCCAGGGCGTGGGTGCCCGTGCCCTGAGCGGCGAACGGACCGGCTTCGCCTACAGCGAACAGATCGATTCCCGGGCGCTGGCGGAGCTGACCCGCTCCGCCAGCGCCATCGCACGTGGGACCGGCGGTCGCGGGTTCCGCCTCGAACACTCCCGGCCCTGCCCTGCCCTGTACACCGACGCCGCGCCCCTGTCCGTCCTCGGTGTGGAGCAGCAGCTCGAGCTGCTCCACCGCATCGACCGAAGGGCACGCCGGCTGGACCCTGCCGTGGAGCAGGTCACGGTCTCTCTCTCGGGCGATGGGGCGGACGAGCTTCTCGCCGGTTATCCGACGTACATCGCCGGTCACCTCGCGACCCTAGCGCGCCGCATCCCACGCCCGCTGCG
>RFJX01000138.1 GCA_003694425.1 Gammaproteobacteria bacterium | reverse complement strand
GTCCTGCACGTAGGTGGAGATCACGGCCAGGCGGGCAGAGAGGTCACGCCGGTGCCACAGCTCGTCGCGCGCCACCATCGCCTCGGCCAGGGTCATGGCCAGGTCCGAACGTTCCACCTTCAGCGGGCGGGCGGTCGAGCCGGTGGTGCTGACGGTCCTGCGGCCGCCGTGCTCGGCTGGGAGCCGGGCGCAGCGCAGGGAGTCCGGCGAGCGCTGCACCAGCTCCCGGGGCAGGACCGGCACCCCGGTCCACTCCTCCGGGCCGACGGCCCCGGGCAGGGTCTGGCGATAGTGGGCGCTGTGGCGGCGGGCGTGGTCCAGCAGGGCACGGAGCTGGCGCCACTGGGCCTCGAACAGCCGCTCTGCAGACCACCACTGACTCTGCTCGAGCTGGAACAGCAGGCTCAGCAGGACCTCGCCGTGCGGCCCCGGCAGGCCGGGCCAGAGGATGCCGGGGACGGCGCTGCGGACTTCAGGCCCGCATGTACGGTGCATCTCGCCGGTGAAGGGGGCCTCTCTGAAGGTGGTTCATCCCTTTGCCGGGCCGCCTATGGCGGGTTGCCCCTGCCCCCCCCTCCGCCCTGGCTGAAGGCGGCGGCGCCCATGATCCTGGAATTGTTGAAGCCGTCGTAGATCTCGTAGCTGTATCCGGCATGGGAGGCGTTCTGGCCGGCGAAGAAGCCCTCGAGGCTGGCATTGCAGCTGGCCGAGGCGCAGTTGCCCATGGTGTCGCTGACGTTGAGTCCGAAGCCGGAGAAGGTGTGATCCCCGGGTCCGCTGAAGCTGTCATTCAGCGTGTAGCTGTTTCCGCCCAGGCTGAGGTTGAGGGTGGTGCTGATGCTCGGCATGGCGCCGAAGGCGACGTTCATCGAGCCGCTGTTGACCGTCCCGGTCAGCCCGTCGCCGACCCGGGTGGGCGAGGTCGCGCCGACCAGGCTGTAACTGGCGGTGCCGCTGGTCGGCATGGTCGCGGTGGGGATGCCGATCACGTAGTGCATGTCGTCATCGAGCGTGTCTGCGATGCCGTTGACCACGGAGAGGGTGCCGCCGGTCCAGCGCCCCCAGCCGATGGTACCTGCGTCGCTGCCGAAGTCGGTGGCGGTGGCGTTGCCGATGGCGCCGACGGTGACCGGGGAGGGGCCGGTCCAGGCCACCAGGGCGCCGCCGCTGAAGGTGGCGTTCACCGGCTGGCTCGGGCTGCCGCCGGCGAAGGTGCCTTCGAAGCAGCAGGTGTCGGCCCAGACATTGGCCAGGGCGTAGCGGCTGCCGCTGGTCAGCCCCTGCGGGATGATGTCCGGCTTGCCCTCACCGGTCACGTTCTCGGGGCTGGAGAACCCTTCCTCTTCTCCGCCACCGCCACCCTGCTCCGGCGGCAGCACCGGCTTGTTGTCGGTCTGTTGCGGCGGCTGGCCCTCGCCGGGGACCACGGCGGACTGTCCGGCCAGCAGGACCAGCTCGCCGGCCTCGTTCTTGATCCAGATGGAGCCGTCGCCGACGTTGACGTAGAGGCCGCCGTTGAGCTTGACCAGGTACTCGGTGCCGCGGATGCCGATGGTGGCGACCGGGGTCTTGAGCCGGTAGGCCTCGCGGTCCTTGCGGCCGATGAGCCCGCTGATGGCCCGCAGGCCGCCCTTGACCAGGCTGAAGAAGCCCTTGCCCTCCTGCTTCTGCTCCTCGTACTCGAACCGGTCCACCTTGAAGGTGGTGTCCGGCTGCAGGGAGACGAAGTGGCCGTCCCGGAACCGGATCTGGGCCCTGCCGTTGCCGGTCTCGATGGTGTCTCCGCTCTCGACGGCGGCACCCCGGCGCAGGGGCAGCGGGCGTCCGTCGCGCACCAGGCTCGCATTGCCGGTCGCGAAATAGACCTTGCCGGCCTCGATGGCCTGCGCGGTGAAGGGCAGGGCCCCGGCGGAGAGGGCCGCTATGGCCAGGCGCAGGGGCTTGATGCGTGGGGTGGGGGTTCTGTTCATTTGGCCATCCTCCTGATCGCCAGATCCTAGAAATCGCGGCGCAGACTCACGCCGGCGACGAGGCGATCGTATGCATAGATGGTGATGTTCGCGTTGTTGTCGGTATAGCTCACCTTGGGGGTCAGTTTCCAGTTCCTGGCAAAACGCCAGTCCGCGCCCACAGTGGCGTCCCACTGCTGGTCCTCGCGGGTGGCGATGAAGAGGGGGTCGGGGCCGTGGTAGTCCCGGTACTCGTAGGAGAGGGCGCCGAACAGGTCGATGTCGTGGCGCAGCTTGATCTGGCCACCGGCGCGGCCGCCGACCAGGTCGTGGCCCAGATGCGGCACGCCGCTGTGCTGCTCGTCCTCCACCCCCCCGTAGACCGAGGCGAAGATGACCGGACTGCGCTTGCCCATCAGCGCCCGGGTGGCGCCGACGCCGCCCACGATCCGGGTGGCGTCACGCGGCTTCTGGGTGGGGTAGGTGAGGTCGAGGTACTGGACGAAGGCGCTGAACCGGGTCCGGTTGTCGTACTGGTAACCCCACTGCCCCTGCAGGCCGAGGACATTGCGGAAGGTGGCCTGATCGACGAAGAACTCCTGTCCCTGTACCGCCAGGGTGAGGGAGTGGTTGCCCAGCAGCCGGGTCACCCCGGCATGGCCGCCGAAGGCACTGGTGCTGAAGGGGGATTCGGTCTGGCGGTTGAAGGCGTTGCCGGAGGCGTGCAGGAGCCAGTCGTCGGTCAGCCGGTGGCGGACGGAGACGCCGCCGGAGAAGCGGACGAACATGTCGCTCTGCTCCACCGCCGCGGCGGAGAGCTGGGTGGGGATGGAGGAGATGGCGGGGATCGCCACGGTGCCGGCGGAGGTGGCGCTGTTGACGTTGCTGTCGTAGCCCAGATCCATGGCGACATAGCCCTGCCACAGGGTCCGCAGCGCACCGAGCTGCTGGTCGATGGCCGCCAGGTAGCGGCTCATCGTCTCCTTGACCTCGTCCGGGATCGCCTGCCCCTGCAGGCTTTCGAACTCGCCCTTCGCGGTCTGGTACTCCTTCAGCTCGAAGTAGGCGCGGGCGATCTCGGCACGCGCCAGCTTGTGGTCCGGGTTGACCGCCAGGACCCGCTCGAAGGCGAAGACCGCCTCGCCCTTGTGGCCGGAATCGAGTGCCGCCACCCCCAGCAGGTAGTCGTAGTCGGGGTCGCCGGCCCGTTCGGCCTGCAGCGGGGCGAGGAGCTCATAGGCGGCCTGCGGCCGGTTCTGCTCCATGAGCTCACGGGCCCGATCCAGGACTTCGTCCGCCCGGACCGGAAGGGTGGCCAGCAGGATGAGCAGCGCGGGAAATATCCGTTTCAGCACAAGCAGTTCCCCCGGAAAGTTCGAGTGGGTAACATGATCCAGACGGTTCAACAATTTATGCCGGAAGTCTGGCACAAAAGGTTAAGTTTGTCACCCACCCCGTCGGGGGGTGTCAGGTGGCCGTCGGCTCTTCCCCGCCGCGCCTGCTTCCCCCGAAACGGCGCGCCATCACCAGCCCCAGTTCGAACAGCAGCCAGATGGGCACGGCCAGCAGCACCTGGGAGATGACGTCCGGCGGGGTGAGCAGCATGCCGATGACGAAGGAGGCGACCACGACATAGGGGCGCTTTGCGGCAAGGTCATCGGCGCTGATGACCCCGGTGCGGGCCAGCAGGAAGACCGCCACCGGCACCTCGAAGGCCAGGCCGAAGGCGAAGAAGAGCTTGAGCACGAAGTCGAGATAACGGCTGATGTCGGTCATCACCGCCACCCCGCTCGGGGCGGTACTGGTGAAGAAGGCGAAGATGAGCGGGAAGACGACGAAATAGGCGAAGGCGATCCCGAGGTAGAACAGGACGGTGCTGGAGACCAGCAGGGGCAGGACCAGACGGCGCTCGTGCCGGTAGAGGCCGGGTGCGATGAAGGCCCAGGCCTGGTAGAGCAGGAAGGGTACGGAGAGGAAGATCGACACCACCAGGGTCAGCTTGAAGGGGGCGAGGAAGGGGGCGGCCACCTCGGTGGCGATCATGCTGGCCCCCGCGGGCAGCTTCTCCAGCAGGGGGCGGGCGAGCCAGGCATAGAGGTCGTTGGCGAACCAGAACAGGCAGAGGAACACCAGGAGCACACAAAGCACCGAGTGGAGCAGGCGTTCGCGCAGCTCCAGCAGATGGGCGATCAGCGGCTGCCCCTGCTGCTCTTCAGGGACTTCCGGGGTTTCGCTCATCCTTCCGGGCTTCTCCGGGTGGCGGATCCCGGAGCAGATCCTCCGGGCTGATGCGGTTGGGGATCTTCGGCAGGTCCAGATCGACCTCCTGCTCCAGCTCGCGCCGCAGGTCGGAGAGGGTGCGTCGGGCCCGGCCGATCATCCGCCCTGCGGTACGGGCGGCGCCGGGCAGGCGCTCCGGCCCAAGCACGAGCAGGGCCACGATGCCGATCAGCGCCAGCTCCCAGAAGCCGATGTCGAACATCTGCGGGCGGCTTCAGACCTTGGATGCGTCCTGGTCCTGCTTCTCGCCCTCGATCACCTGGCCGCCCTTCTCGTGGGTGACCCCGGCGGCCGGTTCGGCGCCCTCTTCCGGCTTGTCCTGACTGTTCATCGCCTGGCGGAAGCTGCGGATGGCGGCACCCAGGTCACCGCCCATGTTGCGCAGCTTCCTGGTGCCGAACAGCAGCACCACGATGACCAGCACGATCAGAAGTTCCCAGATGCTGAAACCCATGCGTGATACCTCTTCGTCAGTTGGTCTGGCGGGCCGCCTTCTCGGCGTGCCCCGGGGTGCCGAAGCGCCGCGAAAGCTCCTCCAGCACCTCTTCCGGCCCCCGCCCCATGTGCGACAGCAGCACCAGGGAATGGAACCACAGATCGGCCACCTCGCGCACCAGGTGGGCCGAATCCCCGTCCTTGGCCGCCATTACCGTCTCGGTGGCCTCCTCGCCGATCTTCTTCAGGATCGCGTCCAGCCCCTTGTGGTGCAGGCTGGCGACGTAGGACTCCTCCGGCCCGGCCGCCTTGCGCGCCTCGATGACCTCGCCCAGGCGCCTGAGGATCTCCTCGCTCACTTCAGCGCCTCGTGCAGCCGCCGGACCACCTCGGGGACCTTCGGTACCTTTCCTTCGAAGACATCATACGCCGTCAGGCCCGGCTTGCCGTAGAAGCGGGCGGTGGCCGCGTGGTCGATCTCCAGGACCGAGCCATCCAGGGCGATGCCGGCGAACAGCCCCCGGCTGCGGGAATAGG
>RFJX01000137.1 GCA_003694425.1 Gammaproteobacteria bacterium | reverse complement strand
GGGTGGAGACCGGGGGCTCCAACATCCAGTTCGCCATCGACCCCAGAAGCGGGCGGATGATCGTGATCGAGATGAACCCGCGGGTTTCTCGCTCCAGCGCCCTGGCTTCCAAGGCCACCGGCTTCCCCATCGCCCGGGTCGCGGCCAAGCTCGCGGTGGGATACACCCTGGACGAGCTGAAGAACGAGATCACCGGCGGCGCCACCCCGGCCTCCTTCGAGCCGAGCATCGACTACGTGGTGACCAAGATCCCCCGCTTCGCCTTCGAGAAATTCCCCCGGGCCTCCGATCGGCTCACCACCCAGATGAAGTCGGTGGGCGAGGTGATGGCCATGGGGCGCTGCCAGCAGGAGTCGCTGCAGAAGGCGATCCGCGGCCTCGAGATCGGGCGGACGGGACTGGACGAGATCCTCGATCCGGAGGACCCGGACGCGCACGAGACCCTGATCCGCGAACTGCGCTCGCCGGGACCTTTCCGGCTCTGGTACGTGGCCGACGCCTTCCGCGCCGGCATGGGGCTGGAGGAGGTGCACCAGCACAGCCGCATCGACCCCTGGTTCCTGGCCCAGATCGAGGACCTGATCCGCGAGGAGCAGGCGGTGCGCGCGGGGGGGCTGGCCGCGCTGGATCTCCCGCGCCTGGATGCCCTCAAGCGCAAGGGTTTCTCCGACGCCCGGCTGGCGAAGCTGCTCGGGACGAGCGAGAAGGTCCTGCGCGAACATCGCCACGGCCTGGCCCTGCACCCGGTCTACAAGCGGGTGGATACCTGCGCCGCCGAGTTCGCCACCACCACCGCCTACATGTACTCCAGCTACGACGAGGAGTGCGAGGCGCGGCCTACGGACCGGCGCAAGTACATGGTGCTCGGCGGCGGACCCAACCGCATCGGTCAGGGCATCGAATTCGACTACTGTTGCGTTCAGGCCGCCTTTGCCCTGCGCGAGGCCGGCTTCGAGTCGATCATGGTCAACTGCAATCCCGAGACCGTCTCCACCGACTTCGATACCTCCGACCGTCTCTATTTCGAGCCCCTCACCCTGGAAGACGTCCTCGAGATCGTGCGGGTGGAGAGACCGGACGGGGTCATCGTCCAGTACGGCGGCCAGACGCCCCTCAACCTGGCCCGCGCCCTGGAGGCCGAGGGGGTCCCGATCATCGGCACCAGCCCCGACTGCATCGACCTGGCCGAGGACCGGGAGCGCTTCCAGCAGGTCCTGCACAGGCTCGGACTGAAGCAGCCGGAGAACCGCATCGCCCGCACCGTGGAGGAGGCGCTCGCCGCGGCCGCCGAGATCGGCTACCCGCTGGTGGTGCGACCTTCCTATGTCCTGGGCGGACGGGCGATGGAGATCGTCTACGGCGAGGAGGAGCTGCGCCGCTACATGGCCGAGGCGGTCTCGGTCTCACCCGAGGCGCCGATCCTGCTCGACCGTTTCCTCGACCAGGCGGTCGAGGTGGACGTGGATGCCGTCTGCGACGGCAGCGAGGTGGTGGTCGGCGGGATCATGGAGCACATCGAGCAGGCCGGGGTCCATTCCGGCGATTCCGCCTGCTGCCTGCCGCCCTACAGCCTCGGCCCGGAGCTGCAGCAGGAACTGGCGGAACAGACCCGCAAGCTGGCCCTGGCCCTGGGGGTGGTAGGCCTGATGAACATCCAGTTCGCCATCCAGGGCGGCGAGGTCTATGTCCTCGAGGTCAATCCCAGGGCCTCCCGTACCGTGCCCTTCGTCTCCAAGGCCACCGGCCTGCCGCTGGCGAAGATCGGGGTCCGCTGCATGCTGGGCGAATCCCTTGCCAGCCAGGGGGTGACCGGGAGCCCCGTCCCGCCCTATTTCTCGGTCAAGGAGGCGGTCTTCCCGTTCGCCAGGTTCCCCGGGGTCGATCCCCTGCTGGGGCCGGAGATGAAGTCCACCGGCGAGGTGATGGGGGTAGGTGAGCGTTTCGGCGAGGCCTTCGC
Source organism: Gammaproteobacteria bacterium (assembly GCA_003694425.1). Taxonomy (GTDB): domain Bacteria; phylum Pseudomonadota; class Gammaproteobacteria; order J113; family J113; genus J113. The sequence continues at coordinate 1,819 of RFJX01000137.1, read as the reverse complement.
CAAGGCCCAGCAGGGAGGTGGCATGCCGCTGCCCAGGGGGGGACGCGCCTTCATCAGTGTCAGGGACCGGGACAAGACCGGGATCATCGAGATCGCCCGCGACCTGGTCGAGCTCGGTTTCGATCTGGTGGCCACCCGTGGTACCGCAGCGGCGCTGCAGGCGGCCGGGGTCCCCTGCGAGGTGGTCAACAAGGTGATCGAAGGTCAGCCGCATATCGTCGACATGATCAAGAACGACGAGATCGACTTCATCGTCAACACCACCGAGGGCAAGCAGGCCATCGCCGATTCCTACACCATCCGCCGCTCCGCGCTGGCGCGCGGAGTGGCCTATACCACCACGCTCGCCGGCGCCCGTGCCACCGTCCAGGCCCTGCGGGAGTCCGACATCGAACGGGTCAGCCGGCTGCAGGAACTGCACCAGCGATTGTGACCGGCCCCGGTGCCCGGGATCTGCGATAATATCCTCCGAAGCCAAACTCCACGCACGAATCGACACCGATGCAGAAATCACCCATGACCGTCCGCGGGGCGGAAAAGCTCAAGGAGGAATTGCACTACCTCAAGACGGTTGAGCGTCCCCGCGTCATCAAGGCCATCGCCGAGGCACGGGAGCACGGTGATCTCAAGGAGAACGCGGAATATCACGCCGCCCGCGAGCAACAGGGATTCATCGAGGGGCGCATCGCCGAGATCGAGGGCAAGCTGGCCAATGCGGAGATCATCGACGTCACCAGGCTGAATCCCGGCGGCCGGGTGGTGTTCGGGACCACCGTCGATCTGGTCAATGTCGAGACCGGCGACGAGGTCAGCTACACCATCGTCGGAGAGGACGAGGCCGACATCCAGGCCGGCCTCATCTCCATCAATTCCCCCATCGCCCGCGCCCTCATCGGCAAGCAGGAGGGAGACGAGGTGGTGGTCAATGCCCCTGGCGGGGAGATCGTCTACGAGATCCTCGGCCTCCGGTACGAATAGGAACCCTTGGCCCGCTCGTCGAGCAGTCACCGCTGGCTCCGGGAACATCACCGGGACCGGTTTGTCCAACAGGCCAGGGATGCGGGTTATCGATCGCGGGCCGCCTTCAAGCTGCTGCAGCTCCAGGAGAAGGACCGTCTGCTGAGCCCCGGCCAGGTGGTGGTCGATCTGGGTGCCGCCCCGGGTGGCTGGTCGCAGGTCGCGGCCGGACTCACGGGCCCGAGCGGCCGGGTCCTCGCCCTGGACCTCCTGGAGATGGAGCCCCTGGAGGGGGTCGAGTTCATCCAGGGTGACTTCACCGGTGACGAGGCCCTGCACCGGTTGCTGGTTCTGCTGGACGGGCAGCGGGTGGACATTGTTCTTTCCGACATGGCTCCGAACATGAGCGGCGTCAGGCAGGTGGACCAGCCCCGGGCCATGTATCTGTGTGAACTGGCCGCCGACTTCGCCGCCACCGTGCTGGCACCCGGGGGAGACCTGGTGATGAAGGTCTTCATGGGCGAGGGGTTCGACGAGCTGGTGCGCAATCTGCGCCGGGACTACGAAAGGGTCCACACGCGCAAGCCGGAGGCGTCACGCAGCCGCTCACCGGAATGCTACCTGCTCGCACGCGGATGGCGCGGCGGGTGAAATCCGTCGGCATGTTGAAGAAGCCTTTCATGTGCCGCATACAGTATGTTGAAAAACGGGGTCCTTCCACGGCCTGTCAATACCGGAGCGCTATGGTCTATAGTTGACGGGAGGCCAGGGCGGATGTCGACACACGGCGCCTCCCTTCCACACAGGGATCCGGGCCCCGACACGAGGTGAACAATTGAACGAAATGGCAAAAAATCTGATT
>RFJX01000136.1 GCA_003694425.1 Gammaproteobacteria bacterium | reverse complement strand
CCTCCCCCCGTGGCGCGGGTGCCTGGCGCAGGCGATAGTAGTCTCCCAGGCCGGCCGCCACGATGGCCTCGGCCACCGCCTGACAGCCGGGACAGCACATCGGTCGTTTCTCACCGTCGATGAGCGCCTCATGGCGCCGGCCGTCGGGTGGCAGCGGCTCACCGCAATGAAAGCACTGTGCCTGGTCGTTCATGAGGGTATCGGGGGAGAAGGGATGGGGTGCCACTGCCGGCCATGATAACCCGTCGGAGGCGGAGAACCCAGCAGACGAAATGTTGCATATATGTTGCAATATGCGGGAAAAATCGATGCTCCAATTGATCTAAATCAAGCCGGGGCAGGAATGTTTGTGCGATAATCCGCCACAGAATTTTCAGGGTGGCTGGACAAGGGTGTCCATGCCAACTAGAATTTCCATTGCTTGACAACAAGTTAACGGGGGTAATTGATAATGAATCTCAGGAAAGGAAATCTTCTTGCCGGGATCCTGATGGCGGCCACCGCTGCGCCGGCGATGGCCAACGACGCCGGCGACCTGCTGGTCCGGGTACGCGGCCTCTACATCAGCCCGAACGATGACAGCACAACGGTACGGGCCGCCGGAACACCCGTCGCGGGGAGCGGCGTGGGAGTCGACGAAGATGTCATCCCGGAACTCGACCTCACCTACATGTTCACCAAGCACATCGGCGCCGAGCTGATCCTCGGCACCTCCGAGCACAATGTGAATCCGGAGGGCACCCTGCCCGGTGTGCTCGGCAGTTCGGCCGACATCATCGACGCGAAGGTACTCCCCCCCACCCTCACCCTGCAGTACCACTTCTTCCCGGAGGGCGCCTTCCGGCCCTATGTGGGTGTGGGGATCAACTACACCCTGTTCTATGACGAGGAGGCCACCGGCGGCATGGCGGGCTCCTCCGTCGACCTCAACAACTCCTGGGGCTGGGCTGTCCAGGGCGGCTTCGACTTCACCCTCAAGGACAACTGGTTCGTGAACGTCGACGTCAAGTACATCGACATCGACACCACCGCCAGCTTCTCCAGCAGCTCCCCCGTGGGGGTGCCCGTCGCGGTGGACGTGGACATCGATCCCATCGTCGTCGGTGCCGGCATCGGTTACCGCTTCGACTTCTGACGGGAGTTTCCCACCCGGGCCAGGGAGGGCCCAACCCAAAACCGGGATTTGCTAGTATTGCTCGTGCGATTCCAATCTGACGGGGAGTGACACACCATGGCCACGACGGATACCTACAACTACAAGGTGGTGCGGCAGTTCGCCGTGATGACCATCATCTGGGGTATCGTGGGCATGCTGGTCGGCGTCTACATTGCCGCCGAACTGGCCTGGCCCGCGCTCAACTTCGATATCCCTTACCTCACCTTCAGCCGCCTGCGGCCACTGCACACCAATGCGGTGATCTTCGCCTTCGGCGGCAGCGCCCTGTTCGCCACCTCCTACTACGTGGTGCAGCGGACCTGCCATACCCGGCTGTTCAGTGACGGCCTGGCCGCCTTCACCTTCTGGGGCTGGCAGCTGGTCATCGTCCTGGCGGCGGTCACCCTGCCGCTCGGCATCACCTCCTCCAAGGAGTACGCCGAGCTGGAATGGCCCATCGACATTCTCATCACCATCGTCTGGGTGGCCTACGCCATCGTCTTCTTCGGCACCATCGCCAGGCGCCGGGTGAAGCACATCTACGTGGCCAACTGGTTCTACGGGGCCTTCATCATCACCATCGCCCTGCTCCACATCTTCAACAATCTGGAGTATCCGGTCTCCCTGACCAAGTCCTACTCGGTCTACGCCGGGGTACAGGACGCCATGGTGCAGTGGTGGTACGGCCACAACGCGGTAGGCTTCTTCCTCACCGCCGGCTTCCTCGGGATGATGTACTACTTCATCCCCAAGCAGGCCGGCCGGCCGGTCTACTCCTACCGGCTCTCCATCGTCCACTTCTGGGCCCTGATCTTCACCTACATCTGGGCCGGTCCCCATCACCTTCACTACACCGCCCTGCCCGACTGGACCCAGTCGCTGGGCATGGTGATGTCCCTGATCCTGCTGGCCCCCTCCTGGGGCGGGATGATCAACGGCATCATGACCCTCTCGGGCGCCTGGGAGAAGCTGCGGACCGATCCGGTGCTCCGCTTCCTCATCGTCGCGGTCTCCTTCTACGGGATGTCAACCTTCGAGGGGCCGATGATGTCCATCAAGACGGTCAACGCCCTCTCCCACTTCACCGACTGGACCGTGGGTCACGTCCATTCCGGAGCCCTGGGCTGGGTGGCGATGGTCTCTATGGGGTCGATGTACTACCTCATCCCGCGCCTGTTCGGGCGGGAGATCCACAGCGTCAGGCTGATCGAGGTCCACTTCTGGACCGCCACCATCGGCGTGGTGCTCTACATCGTCTCGATGTGGGTATCCGGGATCATGCAGGGGCTGATGTGGCGTGCGGTCAATGAGGACGGCACCCTCACCTACAGCTTCATCGAGACGGTCCAGGCGATGCATCCCTTCTACGCCATCCGCACGCTGGGCGGAGCCCTGTTCCTGCTCGGCATGCTCATCATGGCCTACAACGTGTTCAAGACCATCGCCGGCGGCAAGGCGGTCGAAGACCCGGCCATTCCCGCCCCGGCGGCGGCCCACTGAGGAGGGATCGTCATGTCCGCTGCTACCAACAAGCACGAAAAGATCGAGACCAATCTCGGCCTGCTGATCATCCTCATCATCCTGGTGGTGTCGGTGGGGGGACTGGTCCAGATCGTGCCGCTCTTCTTCCAGCACTCCACCACCGAGCCGGTCGAGGGGCTCAAGCCCTACTCGCCGCTGCGCCTGGTGGGCCGCGACATCTATGTCCGCGAGGGGTGCTACCTGTGCCACTCGCAGATGATCCGTCCCTTCCGGGCGGAGACGGAGCGCTACGGCCACTACTCGGTCGCCGGCGAGTTCGTCTACGACCACCCGTTCCAGTGGGGCTCCAAGCGCACGGGACCCGACCTGGCGCGGGTCGGCGGGCGCTATTCGGACGAGTGGCACCGGGTCCATCTCATCAACCCGCGGGACGTGGTGCCCGCCTCGGTGATGCCGGGCTTCCCCTGGCTGGCCGAGAACTCGGTGGAGGACTGGGACATCCAGACCCGGATGCGGGTCCTGCGCAAGCTGGGACTGCCCTATACCGACGAGGAGATCGCCAAGGCCCCCGAGGCGCTCAAGGGCAAGACCGAGATGGACGCCATCATCGCCTACCTCCAGGGGCTGGGCACCGGCGTCAAGCTCACACGGTGAACATCATGTCCTGGATCGCCCTCATCGACTCCGTCTGGACCGTGGTGGTACTGATACTGTTCACCGGTATCTTCCTGTGGGCCTGGAGCGATCGCAACAAGGCCGATTTCGAGGCCGCGTCGCGATTGCCGCTGGAGGACGATGACGACGACAGGGTCGAGAACAACATCAAGGCTGTGGAGAAAAACTGATGGCTGACTTCACAAGCAGTTTCTGGAACTGGTTCATCGCGGTGCCGACCATCCTCGGCATCCTCGGCTGCTTCTGGCTGGTGATCCACTATTCCGGTGCCAGGACCTACGGGGAATCGAAGGAAGGCGAACCCATGGGGCACGTCTGGGACGGGGACCTGCAGGAGATCAACAATCCCCTGCCCCGCTGGTGGCTGAACATGTTCTATGCCACCCTCATCTTCGGCATCATCTATCTGATCCTCTATCCCGGCCTCGGCAGCTGGAAGGGGCTGCTGGGCTGGACCGAGGCCGGCCAGTACGAAGCCGAGATGAAGCAGGCCGAGGAGACCTACGGACCGCTGTTTGACAAGTACCTGAAGGTCCCGGTTGCGGAACTGGCCAAGGACCCCAAGGCCGTGGAGATGGGGCGTCACCTCTTCGCCACCTACTGCGTCGGTTGTCACGGCTCCGACGCCGGTGGCGCCAGGGGATACCCCAACCTGCGCGACAACGACTGGCTCTACGGTGGTACACCGGAGAAGATCGTCGAGACCATCACCAACGGCCGCCAGGGGGCGATGCCGGCCTGGGAGGACCAGGGCCTGCTGACCCATGAGCAGGTCGTGAACGCGGCGGAATACGTACGCGGTCTCTCCGGGGCAGAGGTCGACCCGCAGGCCCGGGCCAAGGGCGAGGAGGTCTTCAAGACCAATTGCGCCGTGTGCCACGGACCGGACGGCAAGGGCAATCAGGCCCTCGGCGCCCCCAACCTGACCGACGACATCTGGCTCTACGGCGGCTCCCAGAAGCGGGTCATCGAGTCGATCGCCCACGGGCGCAGCGGCAGGATGCCCGCCTGGGGCGAGCTCCTGGGCAAGGGCAAGATCCACCTCCTTGCCACCTATGTCTACAGCCTGAGCCACAACAAGGGCCCTTGACAGCGCTGCTGCCTCCCGGGCACCCTCCCGGGAGGCAACGGACCCGGTTCTGAACGAGATGCAGGTATTCGACGAAGTCAAGGAAATCCCGCGCGCCCAGCGCATCATCAGTGCGCTGTGGATCGCCTTTTTCAATGCGGCCGTGGCCACCGCCGTCTTCTTCGCCCTCATCGATCCGATGGAGCTCGAGCCCTGCATCCCCCACTTCCCGCAAGCCAGCCGGATTGGCGCCTACACGATCGGGTTCCTGCTCTTCTGGTTGCTCACCGCAGCGACCAGCCTGTTCACCATCACCTTTCTCTATCCCGGGAAACGTTCCTGAGCCCTGATGGTCTGTAATCAGGGCAGTTTGATTGAATTACGGTAATACCGGCCCAAATATTAGCAAAACGTAATATGAGCGCAGAACCCGACAGACAGGACAGAGGCACGATGGACCAGAAGGTCATGGACAGGAGACGTGACGCCCGGGATCGGGAAGTGGAGAAGGCGCTCTACGCGCGGCGGGAGAAGATCTACCCGCGGGAGGTTCACGGCCTGTTCGCCTACCTCCGGATCACGGCGGTGGTCGTGCTCCTCGGGATCTTCTACGGCCTGCCCTGGCTCGACTGGAACGGTCAGCAGTCGGTGTTGCTGGACATGCCGAACCGCAAGTTCCACCTGTTCGGCCTGACGCTCTGGCCGCAGGACTTCCTCTACCTGGCCTTTCTGCTCATCATCGCCGCCTTCTCGCTGTTCTTCTTCACCGCCCTGGCGGGCAGGCTCTGGTGCGGTTATGCCTGCCCGCAGACGGTCTGGACCGAGGTCTTCCTGTGGATGGAACAGTGGGTCGAGGGCGACCGCAACAAGCGGATGAAGCTCGACCGGGAGCCCATGTCCTGGCACAAGTTCCGGATCAAGGCGACCAAGCAGTTCCTCTGGCTGACCTTTTCCGCCTTCACCGGCTTCACCTTCGTCTCCTACTTCTCGCCCCAGGATGAGCTGTTCCAGCGCCTGATGAGCCTGCAGCTGGGTCCCTGGGAGTCGTTCTGGATGTTCTTCTATGGCCTGGCGACCTATGGCAACGCCGGCTATCTCCGGGAACAGGTCTGCAAGTACATGTGTCCCTATGCCCGCTTCCAGAGCGCCATGTTCGACAAGGACACCCTGATCATCTCCTATGACGCGAAACGGGGAGAACCACGCGGCCCCAGGAAGCGCAGCGCCAATCCGCGCGAGCTGGGCCTCGGCGACTGCATCGACTGCACCATGTGCGTGCAGGTCTGCCCCACCGGCATCGATATCCGCGACGGACTGCAGTACGAGTGCATCGGGTGTGCCGCCTGCATCGACATCTGCGACGAGGTGATGGAGAAGATGGGCTACCCCAAGGGGCTCATCCGCTACACCACGCAGAATGCGATCGAAGGCAAGCAGACCCATCTCATCCGGCCGAGGATGATAGTTTACGGGCTGCTCCTGCTCGGCATGATGGTGGCCCTGGGCTACGCCGTCGCCACCCGCAATCCCATCGGCCTGGATGTCCTGCGGGACCGCAACTCCCTGTTCAGGGAGGTCGGCGCGGGCCTGATCGAGAACGTCTACACCCTCAAGGTGATGAACATGGACGACAGGCCGCATGAATATCGCGTGACCGCCGAAGGGCTGCCGGAGCTCCAGGTGCTGACCGACCGCCCGACCTTCACCGTCAGGAGCGGAGAGGTGGTGGAGGTCCCGGTGCGGCTGCGGGTGCCGGAGGACGCCCTCGGCAGCCGTCGGGCCGATGTGACCTTCATCCTCCAGTCGGTCGACGCGCCGGAGCTGCAGACCAGCGAGGAGAGCCGCTTCCTGGGGCCAATGCCATGACCCGTCCGTGGTACCGTGAACCCTATGTCTGGCTGATCATCGCCCTCCCCCTTTCGGCGGTGGTGGGAGGCATCTTCACCATCTATCTTGCGGTGAGCACTGACGACGGGCTGGTGGTTGACGATTATTACAAGCAAGGGCTGGCGATCAACAAGGTACTGGACCGGGACCGCGAGGCGAAGCGTCTCGGACTCGTCGCGGTACCCTTCTACGATCCGGTTGCCCATACCCTGGTGGTCGAGATCAGCTCGCCGCAGGGATACGAACCGCCGCCCGCATTGCCCCTCAGACTGATGTTCTCGACCCTCAGCGGCTATGACCAGCAACTGCAGCTGGCGAGGCGCCCGGACGGGCGCTACGCGACGCCGGTTGCTCCCCTGCGGAGGGGCAAGTGGTACGTGCAGATCGAGGGTGAAGGCTGGCGCCTGCTGGAGAAACTGCTGGTCCCCTGATGTCCCCGGAGCAGGCCCGGGCCGGGAGGACGTGGCTCAGTCGCCTTCCTCCACCAGCACACACATCCTGGTGACCCTGCGCAGACCGCGCGGCAGCAGGGCGCCGCGTCTGCCCCGTTCTCCACGGTAACCTTCCAGGTCGGCCGGCCTGAGGGTCATGTGGCGCTGTCCCGCCTGCAGTCGCAGGCTCGCGCCCTGCGGCAGCACCTTGCAGCCGATCAGATATTCCTCGCGGGCACTCGCCCGGGCGGCGGGTATGTTCAGCAGTTTGAGTCCCTTGCCGCGCGGAAGCCGTGCCAGCTGGGAGAGCGGGAAGATCAGCAGGCGCCCCTCGTTGCTCAGCACCGCGACCTCGTCCGTGGCCGGATCCGATACCGGAGCGGGCTGCAGGACCTCCGCCCTTTCGGGCAGGGAAAGCACTGCCTTGCCGGAGCGGCTCCTGGCATGGAGGTCCTCCAGCGCCGCCATGAAGCCGTACCCGGCATCCGAGGCGAGCAGCCAGAGCTGTTCCGGCGGCCCCAGCATCACCGCCCTGAACAGGGCCCCGTCCGGAGGGTTGAGTCTCCCGGAGAGGGGCTCTCCGAAACCCCGAGCCGAGGGCAGGGTATGGGCCGGGATAGAATAGCTGCGGCCGGTCGAGTCCAGCAGGACCACCTGCTGGTTGCTGCGCCCGCTGGCGGCGGCCAGGAACCCGTCGCCACTGCGGTAGTTCAGCCCCTCCGGGTCGACGTCGTGTCCCTTGGCCAGCCGGATCCAGCCCTTTTCCGAGAGGATGGCGGTGACCGGATCGGAGGGGACCAGCTCCGCCTCGCTCAGTGGCCGGGCGGCCTCACGCTCCACCAGGGGGGAACGGCGTTCATCGCCATATTCCTCGGCATCGCGCTGGATCTCTCTGCGGATGAGGCCCTTCAGGCGGCGCGGTGAGCCGAGCGTGCCCTCCAGCTCGGCCCGTTCCTCCTGCAACCTCTCCTGTTCGGCCCGCAGCTTCATCTCCTCCAGCCGGGCCAGCTGGCGCAGGCGGGTGTCGAGGATATAGTCCGCCTGGGCCCCGGTCAGGGCGAACCGGCTCATCAGCACCGGACGGGGTTCGTCTTCGGTACGGATGATGCGGATCACCTCGTCCAGATTGAGGAACGCGATCAGCAGGCCGTCGAGCTGGTGCAGGCGTTCCAGGACCCGGGCCAGACGATGCTCCAGCCGCCGCCGGACGGTCTCGGTGCGGAACCGGAGCCACTCGGTGAGCAGGCGCCTGAGGTCCTTGACCTGCGGCCTCCCGTCCAGACCGATCAGGTTGATATTGACCCGGTAGCTGCGTTCCAGATCGGTGGTGGCGAACAAATGCGACATCAGTTGCTCCACGTCCACCCGTCGCGAACGCGGCACCAGCACCAGCCGGGTGGGGTTCTCGTGGTCCGATTCATCCCGCAGGTCCTCCAGCATGGGCAGCTTCTTCGCCTGCATCTGGGCCGCGATCTGCTCGAGCACCTTGCTGCCGGAGACCTGGTAGGGCAACGCGGTGATGACGATGGTGCCCTCCTCCATCTCGTAGCGGGCCCGGGCGCGCAGGGAGCCGCTGCCGGTGCGATAGATCGCCAGCAGCTCCTCCCGGCTGCTGATGATCTCCGCCTCGGTGGGGAAATCGGGGCCACGGACGTGTTCGCAGAGCTCCTCCACGGTGGCCTTCGGCGACTCCAGCAGGCGGATGCAGGCGCTGGCGACCTCCCGCAGGTTGTGCGGCGGGATGTCGGTGGCCATGCCCACGGCTATGCCGGTGGTGCCGTTGAGCAGGATGTTCGGCAGCCGGGCCGGCAGGACCTTCGGCTCCTCGAGGGTGCCGTCGAAGTTGGGTTGCCATTCCACCGTTCCCTGCCCCAGCTCCGCAAGCAGCAGCTCGCATAGGGGGTGAGTCGCGACTCAGTGTAGCGCATCGCGGCGAAGGACTTGGGATCGTCCGCGGTACCCCAGTTGCCCTGTCCGTCGATCAACGGATAGCGATAGGCGAAGGGCTGGGCCATGAGGACCATCGCCTCGTAGCAGGCGGCGTCTCCGTGCGGGTGGAACTTGCCGATGACGTCACCCACGGTGCGGGCCGACTTCTTGAACTTGGCACTGGCCTTGAGTCCCAGCTCCGACATGGCGTAGACGATTCGGCGCTGGACCGGCTTGAGGCCGTCACCGATGTGGGGCAGGGCCCGATCCAGGATGACGTACATCGAGTAGTCGAGATAGGCCCGCTCGGTGAAGCGGGCCAGCGGCATCCGCTCCTCGGCCCCGTAACCATTTTCAGTGATTTCTCGTGTCATGACATGTCCGGTTCTCGATTGTCCATCTGCACCACGGAGACACGGAGGTCACGGAGCGTGAGCGGTTGCTGGGAGATGGTCATGAGGCATGCAGGCAAGCCGGATAGCTGCCTGACAGTACCCGGGAATCGCGGTAGGCAAATGCTGAAAACTCCGTGATCTCCGTGTCTCCGTGGTGAGCAACCCATGCGAAAGAGTCAAACCGAAGCCAGGTTGCCCTGCTCCTCCAGCCAGGCGCGCCGTTCGGCCACCTTGCCGCGCGCCAGCAGGCGGTCGAGGACCGACTCCGCGGCCTCCTCGCCTTCCTCCAGGGTGAGCTGGACCAGCCGCCGGGTGGCCGGGTCCATGGTGGTCTCGCGCAGTTGCATCGGATTCATCTCGCCCAGTCCCTTGAAACGCTGGACATTGACCCTGCCCCGATAGCCCTCCGCGGCGATCCGGTCCAGCACCCCCTGTTTCTCCGCCTCGTCCAGGGCGTAATAGACCGATTTGCCGGCGTCTATGCGGTACAGCGGCGGCATCGCGACATGGACATGGCCGGCCCGGACCAGGGGGCGGAAATGGCGCAGGAACAGGGCACAGAGCAGGGTCGCGATGTGGGCCCCGTCGGAATCGGCATCGGCCAGGATGCAGACCTTGCCGTAACGCAGGCCGCGCAGGTCGTCCGAGCCCGGGTCCACTCCCAGGGCGACGGCGATGTCGTGCACCTCCTGGGAAGCGAGCACCTGCGAGGGGTCCACCTCCCAGGTGTTGAGGATCTTGCCGCGCAGGGGCATCACGGCCTGGAAGACGCGGTCTCTGGCCTGCTTCGCGGAGCCTCCGGCGGAGTCACCCTCTACCAGGAAGAGCTCGGTGCGCTCCGGGTCCTGGAGGGTGCAGTCGGTCAGCTTGCCGGGCAATGGCGGTCCACCGGTGACCTTCTTGCGCACCACCTTGCGGGCCGCCTTCAGGCGCGACTGGGCGCGGCTGATCGCCAGTTCGGCGATGCGTTCGCCCTGTTCGACGTGCTGGTTGAGCCAGAGACTGAAGGCGTCGCGCACCACGCCGGAGACGAAGGCGGCACACTCGCGGGAGGAGAGGCGCTCCTTGGTCTGTCCCGAGAACTGGGGCTCGGCGAGCTTCACCGACAGGACGTGGGCACACCGCTCCCAGACATCCTCGGCCCCGAGTTTCACCCCTCTGGGCAGGAGATTGCGGAACTCGCAGAATTCCCGCAGCGCCTCCAGCAGGCCCAGACGCAGGCCGTTGACATGGGTCCCGCCCTGTGGCGTGGGCACCAGGTTGACGTAGCTCTCGGCGACGATCTCCCCTTCATCGAGCCGCCACTGGACCGCCCACTGGACCGCCTCTTCGCGCCCCTCCATGGTGCCGAGGAAGGGGCGTTCCGGCACCACCTCGGCCTCCCCCATGGCCTCGCTCAGGTAGCTCTCCAGACCATCTTCGTAGCACCACTGCTCCTCCTCTCCGCTCTCTTCGACCGTGAGGGTGACCAGCAGGCCGGGACAGAGCACCGCCTTGGCCCGCAGCAGGTGGCGCAGCCTGGGGAGCGAGATGCGGACCGTGTCGAAATAGCGGGGATCGGGGCGGAAGCGGATTGTCGTACCGGTGTTTCGCTGTCCCACCGATCCGACGACCGCCAGCTCCGAGGCCTTCTCGCCATGGGCGAAGGCGATGTGGTGCTCCCTGCCGTCGCGGCGGATCCAGACCTCCAGCGACTCGGAGAGGGCGTTGACCACGGAGACCCCGACCCCGTGCAGACCCCCGGAGAAGCGGTAGTTCTTGCGCGAGAACTTCCCGCCGGCGTGCAGCCGGGTGAGGATCACCTCGACGCCGGAGACCCCCTCTTCCGGGTGCAGATCCACCGGCATGCCGCGGCCGTCGTCCCGCACCGTGATCGAGCCGTCCCGGTTCAGGGTGACATCGATGCGGCGGGCGAAGCCGGCTATCGCCTCGTCGACACTGTTGTCAACGACCTCCTGGACCAGGTGATTGGGCCGGCTGGTGTCGGTGTACATGCCGGGCCGCTTGCGGACCGGGTCGAGCCCGGTGAGGACCTCGATGTCGGCTGCCTGGTAGTCTGCGCTCATCGTCCGGTGCTGCTGAAGGGTTGACGGATTATACCCCAACATGGTCGGTCTGTCGGGATCCAGACCCCCAGATGTTGGGTGGACGCCATCCAGGTTTGACCGCCACCGGAGGCTGCGCTACGGTACGCGGCGGAACAGGGGGGTGCGGATGGTGGCGGAACAGAAACAGGACGGCGGATTCGATTTCGAAGAGGCGCTGGCGGAGCTGGAAGAGGTGGTCGAGGGACTGGAACAGGGCGAACTCAGCCTCGAGGAATCGCTGCGCCGCTTCGAACGCGGCATCGCCCTGACCCGCCGCTGCCAGAAGGCCCTGGAGGAGGCCGAGCAGCAGGTCCGGATCCTGATGGAGCGGGAAGAGGGAGGCGAGGCCGCCATCGAGGAGTTCGAGCCGGACGATTCCGCACGAGAGGACTGACCCGGTGAATCACGAAGAACAGGTGCGCGACTATCGCGCGGCGGTCGAGCGCGCCCTCGACCATCTGCTGCCCCCGGCCACGGTACAGCCCCGCCGCCTCCACGAGGCCATGCGCTACGCCGTCCTGGGCGACGGCAAGCGGATCCGGCCGATACTCACCTATGCCACCGGGGAGGCCCTCGGGGTGCCGCGTCACATCCTGAATCCACCGGCCTGCGCGGTCGAGCTGATCCACGCCTACTCCCTGATCCACGACGACCTGCCGGCGATGGACGACGACGACCTGCGCCGCGGTCGCCCCACCTGCCACCGCGCCTTTGACGAGGCGACCGCAATCCTCGCCGGCGATGCCCTCCAGGCCCTGGCCTTCCGGAGTCTCGCCCACGGGGAGCTGCCCGGTGTCGGTGCCGCGCAGCGGCTGGCGATGGTGGAGCACCTGGCCGACGCCTCCGGGTCGCGCGGCATGGTCGGCGGCCAGGCCCTGGACCTGGATGCCGTCGGCCGCGACCTCAGCCTGGCGGAGCTGGAGAACATGCATATCCACAAGACCGGGGCGCTGATCCGCGCAAGCGTTCGCCTGGGTGCCCTGGCCTCCCCGGAGGCCGGAGAGGATCTCATGGAGCAGCTCGACCAGTATGCCAAGTGCGTGGGGCTGGCCTTCCAGGTCCGTGACGACATCCTCGACGTCGAAGGGGATACCGCGGTGATCGGCAAGCCTCAGGGGTCGGACATGGCCGCCAACAAGCCCACCTACACCTCCCTGCTGGGGCTGGAAGGGGCACGCGAGACCTGTGACCGGCTCTACCGGAAGGCGATCGAGAGCCTGGAGCCGCTGGGAGCGGGGGCGGAGACCCTGCGCTGGCTGGCCCGCTACATCATCCAGCGGGAAAAATGAGCCATGGAGAGTGGAGTCATTCCCTAGTAGAATACTAGGTATTGGAGACGGGGACCGCCGGGAGCGGGCCCTGCAGCGGAATATACGGAGGCAGGCAGGTCACCCCCATGAACGAACAGGCAGAGCTCACATCCAGCGCGATCCCGGACGTCCAGAACTCCGAGGACACGCGCAACATCCCCATCGATCAGGTCGGCATCAAGGCCATTCGCCACCCCGTGGTGGTGCGGGACCGCAGTGGCCGGGACCAGCACACGGTGGCCACCCTCAACATGTATGTCAGCCTGCCGCACAACTTCAAGGGGACGCACATGTCCCGTTTCGTGGAGATCCTCAATCGCCACGAGTACGAGATCACGGTCGATTCCTTCAAGCGGATGATCCACGAGACGGCAGAGGTCCTGGACGCCGAGGCCAGCCGGGTCGAGATGACCTTCCCGTTCTTCGTCTCCAAGGCGGCGCCGGTTACCGGCGTCAGGAGCCTGATCGACTATGAAGTGAGCTTCATCGGCCAGCTGCGGGACCGGCATACCGAGGTCTGGGTCAAGGTGGTGGTGCCGGTGACCACCCTGTGCCCCTGCTCCAAGAACATCTCCGATTACGGCGCCCACAACCAGCGTTCCCATGTCACCGTGGAGGCACTGGTCCGGGACTTCATCTGGGTGGAGGAGCTGATCGAGATGGTCGAGAACGTCGCCTCCTGCCAGCTCTACGGCCTGCTCAAGCGTCCGGACGAAAAGTACGTCACCGAATACGCCTACGACCATCCCAAGTTCGTCGAGGACATGGTGCGCGACGTGGCGGTGCAGCTGAACGAGGACCAGCGGATCCTGAGCTACAAGGTGGAATCGGAGAACTTCGAGTCCATCCACAACCATTCTGCCTACGCCCTGGTGCAGAAGGACAAGCGCCGACCGGCCTGATCCCCCTGCGGACAGTACGGCGCTAGCCCGGCGGCCGGCAGAGCGCGAAGGCCAGCTCCGCCGCCTGGCGGTTGGGACGGACGTCGTGGACCCGGAAGATCCGGACCCCGGCCTGTACCCCGAGGACGGTGGTGGCGCAGGTCGCCCCCAGCAGGGCCGCGGGCTCGGATTCGCGGCAGATGCTCCCCATGAATCGCTTGCGGCTGGCGCCGAGCAGCACCGGATAGCCGGTTGCGACGAAGGCATCGAGAT
>RFJX01000135.1 GCA_003694425.1 Gammaproteobacteria bacterium | reverse complement strand
TCCCTGCATCTCGCCCACCAGCCGGGCGTAGAAATTCTCGGCGCCGCCGACCCTGCGGCTGCCGATGATCTGGAGGGTCGGAACCTTCATCGCGCCACTTCCCCGACCACCGCCGCCACCTGCTCCACCGGCAACCGGGCCAGTTCCCGGCCCGGGGCAACCAGGTGACGACAGTGACTGCCCCACGGATGATACCGCCCGGGCTCGCCCGGGCCGAACAGGGTCACCACCGGGGTGCCGACGGCGGCCGCCATGTGGCCCAGTCCCGAGTCGTTGCCGACGAACACCGCCGCCTGCTCCAGCAGCGCGCAGGCCTGCAGCAGACCGGTCTGTCCGGAGAGGTCGAGCACCGGCAGGGGAGAGGCGGCGGCCACCATCCGGCAGCGCGCCCGGTCATCCGGACCACCGAGCAGCAGCACCCCGTCGAATTCCGCCTCCAGGCTCCCGGGGAGGCGGGCGTAGTACTCCGGCGGCCAGCACTTCCCCGACCAGTTGGCGCCCGGTCCCAGGGCCAGGACCCGCCTCCCGGCGAATGGGCCGAGCCGCCGCAAGGCCTCCTCCCGCAGCGCCTCGTCCAGCCAGACCCTGGGGTCCGGTGGGGACCCGAGGCCGAGAGGCCCGGCCACCACGGCGAAGTGCTGGACCACCGAATGGCCCGGCGCTCTCCTGCCCCAGGGCCGCATCAGCCGGCGACGGGCCCGCAGGGTCAGGGTCAGCCATTCCGTGCGCAGGTCCACCGCCAGCTCGTAACGCCTGCGGCGCAGGGAATGGATCAGGCGCACCAGGCCCCGCCAGCCGGCCCGCTTGTCACGGTAGTGGATCTGGCCCAGCCAGGGCGCCCGGGTGAAGATCTCCGCGGAGCGGCGATCGGCGACCAGGTCGATCCGGCGCTCCGGCCAGCGCCCGGCCAGGGCCTCCAGCACCGGCGTGGTCAGCACCGCATCGCCGATGTTGCTCAGGGTGACCAGCAGGATCCGCGGTTTCTCGCTCATCGGCGCGAGAGTACCCGTTCGATGCGCTGCCGGACCACCGCCACCGGTATCTCCTCGACCCCGGCGACGCCCACCGAGGCGGCGGTGATGACCTCCCGATCGGTCCCGGGCGCGACGAACTTGGCCGGATCACTGCGACCGAACAGGGTGACCACCGGGCGGCCGCCGGCGGCCAGGATATGGCCACCGCCGGCATCGTTGGCGACCGCGCAGCGCAGGCGCTCGCCCAGGGCGAGGGAGAGCAGCGGCCCCGGCGCCATCCCCTGGTGACCCTCGAGGTCCGGGAACAGTGCTCCGGGAACCGCCTCTTTCAGCCGCGGGACCCATGCCCGTTCCGCCGGTCCGATGAAGAAGGCGGGGGTCAGGCCGACCTGCGGCGCCCAGTGGGCCAGTTCGATATAGTTTTCCAGCGGCCAGCACTTGTTGGCCCCGCCCGATCCGGGCGCAAGCCCTAGGTATGCGCGCCCTTCCGGCAGCAGTTCCCGCGCCGCTTCCCGATAGCCTGCGGGCAGCCAGAGCCGGTAGTCGGGGGTCTGCTCCCGGCCGCCCGCGAGGGCAAAGAGCCGGCAGAGGTACTCCGGAAGGCTGCGCGGGAGCGCCCCGGACCCGCGGGGCCGGGGGCGCGAGAAACGGAACCCGGCCGCAGGCGCGAGGAAGACCCGGGCGCGCAGGTGGCGCAGGCTGAGGGTGCTGCGGGGCAGCCGCAGGGTGTCAATGACCACGTCCCAGCCATCCCGTGGCAGTGCCGGCCCGGTGAGCCACTCCCGGTAACGGACCCCGACCCCGGCGCACTGGATCACCTCGTCGAGATGTTCCCGGACCAGGGGCGCCAGGGCCCCGGCGAAGACGCTAGGTCCATGCCCGGCCAGCCACGTGAGGTGGGCGCCGGGAAAGACCCGGCGCAGGGTGCGTACCGCCGGAAGCTTCAACAGCCCGTCGCCGATCAGGTCCCCCGAGGTGTAGATGAGGACCCGTCTCACGGGTGCCTCAGCCACCGCCGGCGGCGTAGTCGCGGTAGGACTTCTCCTCCACCAGACCGGAGCCGCTCAGCTCGTTGATCTCCCGCTTGATCGCCGCCCGCCGGTCATTGCTGAAGTAGACCGCGCGGGCCAGCTCGATGAACTCCTGGTCGAACTGGCCCATCGCCTCCTTCTCCCGGATGGCGTCCTCGATCTCCCAGAGCCTCTCGTTGATCGCCTTCAGGGCATCGATCCGGGGCTCCAGATCGACCCCGGCGGGACGGTTCTCCTCCCAGCAGGACTCCAGTACCTCGAGTTCGCGCCGGACGTTGACCAGTTTGTCCGGGTCGGCGATGCGCTCCGACTTGATCCGCAGGATGGTGATCTTGTCCAGCAGCTCGCCCACCGAGACCTCTACCTTGATGCTCATGTCTTCACTTGCCTATGCAGAATTCGGAAAAGATGGCGCCCAGCAGCTCCTCGCTGCCGCATTCGCCCGTGATCTCGCCCAGCGCACAATGCGCCAGCCGCAGCTCCTCGGCCAGCAGTTCGGCCTCCTGCTGACCCCGCGCGCCGAGCAGATGGCCGTGCACGCGTTCCAGGGCCTGAAGGTGCCTGCGCCGGGCGAGGAAGCCGTCCTCACCCAGGTTCAGGGACCCGCCCGCCTCGCGCAACATCTCCCGCAGCAGGTCCATCCCCTCGCCGGTGGCCAGGGAGAGCCGGAGGCCGGGCAGGGGCCCGTCCACCCGCCCCGGCCGCTCTCCGCTGAGGTCGATCTTGTTGTACAACACCCGGACCGCGCAAGCGGGCGGCAGCTCCGCCAGCAGCGCCCGGTCGCTCTCGTCCGGTCCCTCGCGCGCGTCGACCATCAGCAGGACCAGATCGGCACCCCGCAGCGCCTCGCGGGTCCGGCGCTGGCCCTCCTGCTCGACCGGGTCACCGGTGGGGCGCAGCCCCGCCGTGTCGGCCAGGCGCAGGTGCAGCCCCTCCAGCAGCACCTCGGCATGGACCAGGTCCCTGGTGGTCCCCGGAATGTCGGTGACGATGGCGACCGGTTCTCCGGCCAGGGCGTTGAGCAGACTGGACTTGCCGGTATTGGGCCGGCCCGCGATCACCACCTGCAGTCCCCGCGCCAGCCGGAGCCCCTCGCCGGCCCGGGCGCGCAGTTCATCGAGTTCGCCGCACAGGACGTCGATCTCCCCCCGTACCTCCGGCCACTCCTCCGCCACCGGCTCGGTCTCGGCGAAGTCCAGGGTCGCCTCCACCCGGGCGCGCAGGGCCATCAGCCCCGCCGCCAGGGCCCGGCAGCGCCGGCCCAGCGCCCCCCGCAGGCTGTTCATCGCGGCCCGGGCGGCCTGTTCGCTGCCGGCGCTGATGAGATCGGCGACCGCCTCGGCCTGCTCCAGGCTGAGGCGCCCGTTCAGGAAGGCGCGCTCGGTGAATTCTCCGGGGCGTGCCGGACGGGCACCGAGTTCGAGGACCCGCCGCAGCAGCCGCTCGAGCACCACCGGCCCGCCATGGCCGTGCAGCTCGAGGAGGTCTTCTCCGGTGTAGGAGGCGGGACCGGGAAACCACAGGGCCAGACCCTCGTCCAGCACCTCGCCGGCCGCGCCCACAAAGGGCGTGAAACGGGCCCGGCGCGGTGGCGGCAGGGTCCCGAGAAGCCTGCGGGCCACCTCACCCGCGGCCGGACCGCTCACCCGCACGATGCCGATGGCGCCCACGCCCGGGGCGGTGGCGCGGGCGGCGATGGTGTCCGGGTCAGTCGGCCGGGGCGTTGGGGACACCGTACTTGCGGGTGATCACCCACTGCTGGGCGATCGAGAGGATGTTGTTGACCAGCCAGTAGAGGACCAGGCCGGAGGGGAAGAAGGCGAAGAAGAAGGTGAACACGACCGGCAGCAGGCTCATCACCTTCTGCTGCACCGGGTCGAGGGGTGCCGGGTTGAGTTTCTGCTGCAGGTACATGCTCACGCCCATCAGGATCGGGAGGACGTAGTAGGGGTCCATCGCCGAGAGGTCCCGGATCCAGAGGATGAAGGGGGCCTGCCGCAGTTCGACGGTCTCCAGCAGCATCCAGTAGAAGGCGAGGAAGACCGGGATCTGCACCAGGATCGGCAGACAGCCGCCCAGCGGATTGATCTTCTCTTCCTTGTAGAGCTTCATCAGGGCCTGGTTGAAGGCCTGCTTGTCGTCGCCGTAGCGCTCCTTGAGGGCCTGCATCCGCGGCTGGACCCGGCGCATCCTGGCCATGGAGCGGTAGCTGGTGGCCGAGAGCTGGAAGAAGGCGAGCTTCAGCAGGAGGGTGACGATCACGATTGCCCAGCCCCAGTTCCCGACCAGGCCATGGATCTTGTCCAGGACCCAGAACAGGGGCTTGGAGAGGAACCACAACGGGCCGTAATCGACCGTCAGCTCCAGGCCTGGCGCTATGGATCCCAGCACCTTCTGCAGCTTGGGACCGGCGTAGACCCGGTGCCGGAGAGTGACCTCCCCACCCGGCGGCGCCTCCACCGTGGGGCCGTAGAGACCGATCAGGTAGACCGCATCCGGCAGCTTCTTGCTGTAGTAGTGGTCGCTCTCCTGGCGTGGGGGGAGCAGGGCCGAGACGAAATAGTGCTGGAGCATGGCGATCCAGCCGTCCGTGATCTCGCGGTCCAGCGGTGCCTCTTCCAGGTCATCGAAACCCAGCTTCTCGTAGCGCTTTTCCGGACTGGAGATGGCCGCGCCGGTGAAGGTCTGGATACTGCCGAGGCCTGCCTTCCTCTCCACCGCCTTGTGGCTGAGCTGGGCATAGTAGCGCCCGGACCAGGGATGGGAGGAGCCGTTGTGGACCTCATAGCGGACGTCGATCAGATAGCTGCCGCGCTCGAAGCGGTAGGTCTTGACCACCCTGAGTCCGTCCGGCCCCTCCCAGACCAGCGGCACCTCGAGCACCTCGTCTCCCGCTGCCATCCGGTAGCTCTCCCGCTGCGCCCGGTAGACCGAGTGGTGGTTGGGCGCCGTCTGCCGGCTGAGCAGTCCACCGTCGTGGCGGTAGTGGAGGGTATCGGAATCGTCCATCAGGACGAAGGGTTCATCCGGACGGTCGACCGAGACCGGGTATGCCGGCAGCTCCAGATGGGAGATCCCGCCCCCCTCGAGATCGATCGACAGGCGCAGTACGTCGGTCTGGACCTGCAGGCGCCGGGTACTGGCCTGCGCCTGTTCCGGCAGGGACTCCGGCAGGGGGCTCGCTTCCCCCGGGGAAGGGATGTCACTGCTTTCCGCGGTCTGCGGGGCCGGTTGCTCCGCCTGGGCGGCGGCCGGGGCGGGTGCGGCCTGCCGGGCGTAATCCTGCTGCCATGCCTCCCACAACAGGGTCGCGACGAAGGCGAGCGAGATCAGGAGAATGAGGCGGGTGTTATCCATGGTTGCGGTTGTTGTCCGTTGTTGCGGCGATGCGGTGCCAGAGCTCGTCAAGGGAACTGCGCAACAGCCCCCGTGCCGCATCCCTGCATCCGGCACGGGCCAGGACCACCACATCCAGCCCCTTCAGCAGATGCTTGTGCCGGCGAAACGACTCCCGGGCGATGCGTTTGACCAGATTCCGTTGCCACGCCCTGCGCAGGACCTTTCTGGAGATGGCAAGGCCGAGCCGCGCATGGGGCAGGCCGTTGTCCGCGGCCAGGACCAGCCAGTGACGGTCACCGGCGGCCCGTCCCCTGGAGAATACCCGGGAGTAGTCGGCCGCCCGCCGCAGGCGGGCGGTGGGGGGCAGGCTGAACTCTCTGCCGCCCTCGTCAGCGGTCACGCAGAGAGGCGTGCCCTGCCCTTGGCGCGGCGGGCCCGGATCACCTTGCGGCCACCGACCGTCCGCATACGGGCACGGAAGCCATGCGTGCGCTTGCGCTTGATCCTGCTGGGCTGATAGGTCCGTTTCATGGCCAACCTCTGTGAAAATAACGTGCTAAAAAGGCCACGGATTGTAGAGCCCCCGGGACAATCAATCAACCACGGCCCATGGAGCGTGCCGGCCCAACGCTGTAATGTCCCTTTGCGCAATTCCTCAAATACCCCTGCCGGAAACAGGGGGCAACCGAACCTGCCTGACGAAGGGTGCATTCCGGGCCGGGTGCAATGGGGACAGCCCGGCATCGGGTTGACAGCCCCTTTCCAGGGCCGGCATCTCAGTCGGACACCTCGAGCTCCAGCAGCCGGATCTCCCTGCCCCGGACCGGCTCCAGCGGGAGCCCGCAGGCCGGGCAAGGGTCATGCATCTGCTCCATCGCGACCTCCCTGGAGCACGCGGTACAGCGGCCGAGACCGGGGATCCGCTCGATGTCGAGCTCGGCCCCCTCGGCTGGGCCCCCCTGCATGGCATCATCGAAGCAGAACCGCATCGCCTCGGGCTCGACACAGGAGAGCATGCCGACCGCCAGCCGGACCCGGTGTACCCGCCGGAAACCGTCCTGTGACGCCTGCTGCTCGATCAGGGTTCTCAGTTCCAGGGCCAGGGACAGCTCATGCATGGATTGCGGGGCCGGTCACCCGGGGAAGCTCGCGCCGGACCCAGTTGCGCAGGAAGCTTCGCGCGGACTGCAGATGGCGGCACGCGGAGGGACTGAACTCCTCTCCCGGGTCGAAGCGGCAACCACGGATGGTCAGCAGCCAGAGTGGTGGCAGATGGCCCAGGGTCTGGAGGCAGATCGCCGCCAGGGCCGCAGGCGACAGCTGGTGCGTGGTGTAGCTGTGGTCCCGTTTCGCCCAGACGGGGGAGAAGCTGAACGGGGCCGGAGTCCGCCAGCCGGCGTCGACGAGGATCACGGCATGGTGCTCGATCAGGTCACAGGCATGCTCGGGTTGCAACTGCATCGCCGTGAGGAAGACCGGTTGCCATCGCCCGGGGACACCCTCCCGTTCCAGGCAGTCGATCAGCCTGGGGCCCAGCCCATCGTCACCGCGGCCGGGGTTGCCGTAACCGAAAAGCAGCAGGGTCGGGGGGCTCATCCCTGCACGACCGTGCCGTCGGCGTGGCGCAGCAGACGTCCCCGCTCACTTCCGTCCGGCGCCTCCAGGACCAGTTCCAGCGGCATCTTGCCGATGGCATGCGTGGCACAGGAAAGGCAGGGGTCATAGGCGCGGATCGCCATCTCGATCCGGTTGAGCAGCAGCTCGTCGAACTCACGGCCGTCGAGGTATTCGGCCGCCACCTGGCGCAGGCTCTCGTTCATGGCGGTATTGTTGTGGGTGGTGGAGACGATCAGGTTGGCACCGGTGACCAGTCCCTGCTCATCGACCCGGTAGTGGTGGATGAGCACGCCGCGCGGCGCCTCGATCACCCCCACACCCTCCTCCCCCCGGGAGGTCTCGCAAAGCAGTTCGCCGCGATACAGGTCTTCGTCCCGCAGCAGTTCTTCGATGCGCTCGGCACAGTGCAGGATCTCGATCATGCGGGCCCAGTGATAGGCCAGGGTCGCCTGCACCGGCGGCGGCCCCATCAGTTCGAAGAACCGCCGGCGTTGTCGTTCGGCCTGTTCCGTCCCGAAGTGGTCACAGACGTTGAGCCGGGCCAGCGGCCCGACCCGGTACCAGCCCAGCTCCGGTCCCAGGTGGGAGAGATAGGGGAACTTCATGTAACTCCAGCGCTTGACCTGTTCGCGCAGGTATTCCCGATAGCGACGGGGCTCCAGCCCATCGTAGAGCAGCCCCCCCTTCTCGTCGCGTACCCGGAGCAGGCCGTCGTAGAGTTCATGCGCGCCGTTCGGGCCGGTCAGGGCCAGGAACAGGGAAGGGACGGTGGCGAAGCGGCGATGCTCACCGGGATCGGCCAGGATCAGCCGCCGGGCCAGGTCGACGCCCTGCCCGGCCCAGGCGAGGACCTGTGGCAGTTCCTCCTGCAGTTCCCTGCCGGCCTCGCGGTCGAGGTGCCGGTTCATGCCGCCGGGCAGCGGTCCGGTGCCGTGGATCCGCTTGCCGATGATGTGCCGGATGACTTCCTGGCCGAAACGGCGCAGGCGGATGCCCATCAGTGCGATCTCCCGGCTCCGCTCCCCCTCGAGCTCGGCCATGACGTTGCGCAGGGCGGGCTGGCTCTCCGGGCCGAACAGGAGATCGGGGGAAGCGAGGTGGAAGAAGTGCAGGGCGTGGGACTGCAGGACCTGGCCATAGTGGAGCAGGCGGCGCAGCTTCTCGGCCGTCGGGGGGATCCCGGTCGCCCCCATCAGGTCGTCGATGGCCTTGGCCCCGGCCAGCAGGTGGCTGACCGGACAGATCCCGCACAGGCGCTGGACCAGTACCGGCACCTCCCAGTAGGGACGTCCCTGGATGAATTTCTCGAAGCCCCGGAACTCGACGATATGCAGCCGGGCCTGTTGCACCCGGTTCTCTTCATCCAGCAGCAGGGTGACCTTGCCGTGCCCCTCCACCCGGGTGAGGGGGTCGATGGCCACCCGCCGGAGCCCCGTCTTCCCGCTGGCCTGTTCCAGGTGGCGATAGCGCTGTTCAGTCATAGTGGATCAGGGGACGCGGGAGTTCGGGCTCACGCCCGGCAAGCAGGGCACAGAGCACCGACCAGATGGCATCGGCCGATGGGGGACAGCCGGGGATGGTGTAATCCACCTGCACGACTTCATGAACGGGAAGCACCTTTTCCAGCAACGGAGGCAACTCCGGATCATCCGGAATGGCGGGCTGATGCAGCCCTTCACCACGCAGATAGGCCTCTTCCAGGCAGGCCTCGAGCGGATAGCGGTTGCGCAGGGCCGGGATCCCGCCGTTGATGGCACAGGCGCCGATCGCCACCAGATGGGTGCAGCGTTCCCGGAACTGCCGCAGCACCTCCACATTCTCCGCATTGCAGACCCCGCCCTCGATGATCCCGATGTCGCAGCGTCCCAGCTGCTTGATGTCGGTCAGCGGGCTGCGGTCGAAGTCCGCCATCCGGGTCAGCTCGAGCAGGCGCTCGTCGATGTCGAGGAAGGACATGTGGCAGCCGAAACAGCCGGCCAGCGAGGTGGTCGCGATCCTAATCTTCGGTCGGTCCATCGGCTCTTCCCAGCAGGGGCCGCTCGCGGGCCAGACTCTCTTCGTCGATCCCGGCGAGATCGTAACGGCGCTGGCCGATGGGCACGCGGTAGGCGGTGTTCCGCCTCACGATCGCCCCCACGGGACAGATGCCGGCCGCCTCGTCCCCGGCATCCAGTTCGGAGTCACCGAGCCTTCCGGAGGGCGAATTGATCACCAGTCGGGTCTGCGGTCCGCGTCCGGCGAGGGCGAAGACCGACTTCCCCTCCTTGCGGCTGGCCCGGACGCACAGTTCACAGAAGATGCAGCGGTCCCGATCCAGCAGGATGTCGGGATGACTGGCATCCAGTTCTCGCCGGGGATAGAAGTGAGGATAGTGATTGTCGGTCATCCCCAGGTAATAGCCCATGGCCTGCAGTTCGCAGTCGCCACTCTTCTCGCAGGAGGGGCAGAAGTGATTGCCTTCGACGAACAGCATCTGGGTCAGGCGCAGGCGCAGCCGTCGCAGCGCCTCGCTGCCGGAGGTCACCTGCATCCCCGCCTCGGCCGGACGGGTACAGGCCGAGGCGGGACGACCATCGATATCCACCGTGCAGAGCTTGCAGCTTCCGTGCGGCTCGAAGGCCGGATGCCAGCACAGATGGGGGATATAGATACCGGCGGCGATGGCCGCCTCCATCACCGTCTGCCCCGGCTCGAAGGGGACGGAGCGGCCATCGAGCAGGAATTCAGGCATCCCTGGCGACCTCCTTTCGGGAGTCAGCCGGAGGCCGTCCCGGCTGGGGCTGGAGGGCGGCGCCCTGCAGCCTTGCCTGATAGTACTCCGGATAGCGCGCCAGGGTGTCGGAGACCGGGTTCGCGGCCGTGTGGCCCAGCCCGCAGTGGCTCGCCTGGCGCATCAGGCCGGCGAGCTGCTCCAGCTCCTGCAGGTCGGCGACCGTCCCTCGGCCCCCGCAGATCCGCTCCATGAGTCGCTGCTGCAGGGCCGTTCCCACCCTGCAGGGGGTGCAGAAGCCGCAGGATTCGTGGGCGAAGAAGTGGCTGAACTGGGCCGCTATCGCCACCGGGTCCCGGTCCGGTCCGAAGACCATGAAGGCGCCGCCCGTGGAGAGGTCCTCGTAGGCGATGCGGCGGGCGAATTCCGGGGGGGCGATGAAGGTGCCGGAAGGACCGCCCACCTGTACCCCGACCGGCTCTCCGGCATCGCACAGCTCCAGCACCTCCCCGACCGGGGTGCCAAAGGGCAGTTCGTAGATCCCGGGCCTTGCGCAATCCCCGCTGATCGAGAGCAGCTTGGTTCCCCGGGATCTTTCGGTGCCATGGCGGGTGAACCACTCCGCCCCCTGCAGCACGATCCGGCAGGCCGCGATGTAGCTCTCGACATTGTTGACCACGGTCGGCCTTCCCCAGAGCCCGGCGGTCACCGGATAGGGCGGTCGGTTGCGGGGAGTGCCCCGGCGCCCTTCAATGGAGTTGAGCAGGGCGGATTCCTCTCCGCAGACATAGGCGCCGGCGCCGGTGACCAGGTGGAGGTCGAAATCGAACCCCTCCCGTCCGAGAATGGTGTGGCCGAGCAGGCCGGCGCTACGCCGCTCTGCGATGTGCTGCTCCAGCTCCGCGGCCAGGAAGCCGTATTCCGCCCGCAGGTAGAGGAACCCCTCTCTGGCCCCGGTGACGAAGGCGGCCAGGGTCATGCCCTCGACCAGATCGCCGGTACGCAGACGCAGCAGCTCGCGATCCTTGAAGGTACCCGGTTCGCCCTCGTCGGCATTGCAGACGACATGGTGTTCCCCCGGTGCCTCCCGGCAATAGCGCCATTTCAGCGCGGTGGGATATCCGGCCCCGCCGCGCCCGCGCAGTCCGGAGCGCTCGATCCGCTCCAGGACACCTGCCGGTCCCAGCTCCAGCGCCAGTTCGAGTGCCTTGCCGGGCTGCTCCGGCGCCTCCAGCAGGGGGCCCGGATGGCGGATCCCGTGTTCGACCCGGAACCATGCGCCCGGCCACTGCTCCAGCGGCCGCCGCTGCTCGATCAGCCCGGCGATGGTGTCGATACGGCCGGGATCGAGGGCCGGGATCGCCCGGCCGTTGACCAGCAGGGCCGGTCCCTGATCGCACAGGCCGGTGCAGGAGGTGGTCTCGACACTGACCCTGCCATCATCCCGGACCTGGCCGGGGGCGACGCCGAGCTGGCGGCACAGCCGCTCGATCAGTTCGTCCTGGCCGAGGAAACGGTCCACCGGGCAGTCACTGAAAGAGATGGCGTACTCGCCGTGGGGTCGCTCGTGGAGGAAGCTGTAGAAGCCGATCACGCCCTCGACCTCGGCCACCGATCGACCGAAGGCCCTGGCCACCACCTCCATGGCCGCCCGGGGTATGCCATGGTATCGACGCTGGATCTCGTGCAGTACCGCCAGGAGCTGTACCGGGGCGGTGCCATGACGCGCGATGGCGTCGCGGGCAATCTCCGTCGCGTCGGGCATGGGTGGGTCACTCCGCTGGACGCCCATGCTAGCAGATCCGCGGAAGGGGGTCGCCCAGGGGCTGGTCCAGCAGACGCTGCCCCCCGTAGGGGGTACGGACCACCACCTCGGGTTCACCGGCCCTGCCGGCCTCGCCGATGAGCTGCGCGTGAGCGCCATCGGGGTGGCTGCGCAGGACCTCCAGCGCCTGTCCAGCCTGGGCAGGATCCACCACCGCCAGCAGCACCCCCTCGCAGGGCAGATCGAAAGGGTCCAGCCCCAGCAGTTCGCAGACGCCGCGCACCGCCTCGCGGACCGGCACCGCCTCCTCCTCCACTTCCAGCCTGCAACCGCAGTGACGGGCGAACTCGTTCAGGACCGCCGTCAGGCCACCCCGGGTCGGGTCACGCATGGCCCGAAGTCCCGGCCCGCAGGCGGCAAGCAGCGCCCGGGCCAGTGAGGCGAGCGGCCGGCAGTCGCTGTCCAGTCCCACCTCCATGGACAACTCGCCCCGGGCATCCAGCACGGCCGCCCCGTGGTCCCCCACCGGGCCGCTCACCAGCAACCGGTCTCCCGGGCGGATCCGTTCCGGTCCCAGCGCGGTGCCCGCTGCGATCCATCCGACGCCGGCGGTAGTGATGTAGATGCGGTCGGCCTCGCCCCGGCGTACGACCTTGGTGTCACCGGCCACGATCCGCACACCCGCCTCCCTGGCGGCCGCCTTCATGGAACGGACGATGCGCTCCAGCAGGGCCAGCTCCAGCCCCTCCTCCAGCACGAAGCCGCAGGAGAGGGCCTGGGGCTCGGCCCCGCCTACGGCCAGGTCGTTGACCGTTCCGCACACCGCCAGCCGGCCGATGTCTCCACCGGGGAAGATGGGCGGGGTGATGACATGGCAGTCGGTGGTGAATCCCAGCCGGCCGCCGGCCGCTGGCTCCAGTCGGGCCAGATCGTCCAGGCGCCGGAGTTCCGGATCGTCGAACACCTCGAGGAAGAGCTCGCGCACCAGTTCCCCCATGGCGCGTCCGCCGCTGCCGTGGGCCAGGGTGATGCGGCCACCGGTCAAGGCGCGGAGCTCCCGCGATAGCGATGATAGGCGGCGCAGGCACCCTCGGCGGAGACCATCAGTGCGCCGAGCGGTGCATCGGGCCGGCAGCGGGTCCCGAACCAGGGGCACTGCGGCGGGCGCAGACGGCCCCGCATGACTTCGCCACAGGGCAGCGGCTCCTCCCCGGAGGCGGGGGTCGGGCGGGAGCCGAATCGTCGCTCGGCATCGAAGTCGGCATACTCGGTCCGCAACCGGACAGCGGAGTCCGCGATCCGGCCCAGACCGCGCCAGCCGGCCTCGCCGCGCAGTTCATAGACCCGCCCGATTGCATCGAGCGCCGGCGGCAACCCCTGTTCCCTGACTGCCCGGGCATAGCCGTTCTCGACCGCGCAGCGCCCCTCGAGTCGCTGCAGCAGCAGTCGTTCCAGGGCGTGCAGCAGGTCCACCGGTTCGAAACCACTGACCACCACCGGGAGACGGTAGTCGCGCGGGATGAAATCGAAGGCGGCGGACCCGAGGACGGTGGCCACGTGGCCCGGGGCGATGACCCCGTCCAGGGCCGGGTCCGGTCCCTGCAGTACCGCCCGCACCGCGGCCGGAGTGGTGATGTGCCGGCACAGCAGCGAGAAGTTGCCGAGGCCCTCGCGTACCGCCTGCAGCAGGGTCAGGGCGGTCGCCGGCATCGTGGTCTCGAAGCCGATGGCCAGGAACACGATCTCCCGGTCCGGGTGCTCGCGCGCCAGCGCCAGGGCGTCCAGCGGTGAATAGACCACGCGCACGTCGGCCCCCTCGGCGGCGGCCTGCAACAGGCTCTGCCGAGTCCCCGGCACCCGCAGTACGTCGCCGAAGGTGGTGAGGGTGACCCCCGGACGCCGCGCCAGGTCGATGGCCGTATCGATGCTCTCCCTGGGCAGCACGCAGACCGGACAGCCGGGGCCATGGACCCACTCGACGCTCCCCTCCGGCAGGGTCTGATGGAGTCCGAAGCGGAAGATGGCGTGCGTATGACCGCCGCAGAACTCCATGATCTGCAGGGGCGAGGCCGGCGCAATCTCCTGCAGCAGGCCGGAGACGCGATCCAGCAGGACCCGGACCGCATCCGGAGCGCGATATTCGTCAACGTAGCGCATCGGGTTCCAGCTCCTTCAGCAGCTCCAGCGTCTGTCGCGCCTCCTGCTCGTCGATCAGGCTCAGGGCGTAACCGACGTGCACCAGGACCCAGCAGCCGAGCAGCGATTCGGGCGCCACCCCCTCCTCCAGCAGGCAGGCGAGGCTCACCGCCCTGCGCACCCCGCCGATCTCCACCTCGGCCTGTTGCCGGCCGCGGTCGGTGATCGCCAGCACCTTTCCGGGAACCGCCAGGCACATCTCCTAGGGCACCTCGTCCAGGGCCGCCGCGATCACCGCCTGTCCCAGCGCCAGGCCACCGTCCCCGGCGGGCACCCGAGCGGGGATCAGTGGTTGCAGCCCCGCTGCCAGCAGCCGATCGGCCAGCCCCTCGAGCAGCAGGCGGTTCTGCATCACGCCCCCGGCGAGTACCACCCGTTGCTGCCCGAGCCTGCCGGCCAGGGTCGCGACCACGTCGCTCCAGACGGTGGCCAGCCCTTCGTGGAAGCGGCGGGCGATGATCGGGGCCGGCGTGCCGGCGCGCAGGTCTGTCAGCAGTGGCGGCCACATCGGGGCCGGATCGATGACGGGCATCGGACCCGCGGCGATCCCGAAGGGGTAGGGAGTCGCCCCCGGGGCCCGTCCTGCCAGGGCCTCCAGCCGCATGGCCGCCTCGCCTTCGTAGGATTGCCGCCGGGGGCAGATCCCAAGCGCCGCCGCGACGGCATCGAACAGCCGGCCGGTGGAACTGGCAGGGGGGGCCGCGATGCCCGACTCGCAGAGCTCCCGCAAGGACCCGTGCGCCTCTCCGGCAAGGGGCTCCAGCCCGCCCGGATCCAGCCCCGCATGCCAGAGCTGGGCGACCAGGTTGCGCCAGGGCTCGCGCGCGGCCCGGTCACCAC
>RFJX01000134.1 GCA_003694425.1 Gammaproteobacteria bacterium | reverse complement strand
GGTCATGCGTGACACTGTTGACCACCACATGGCTTCTGCCTTTTCCCGCCGAGATCACAATCTTGACAGATCGCCGCCACTTTTTGTAGCTGAGCAGGTGGGTGTGGCCCTCGGCCACCTCCACGTCGTCCTCGCTCTGCCAGCCGCCGTGGGCGAAGTGATGGCGGTAGAAGTTGACGTTGCTGGCCAGGGAGTGACTGTTCACCAGCAGCACGGTGCGACCGCTCTGCCCGCTGTCGCGGCTGGCGACGTCACTGATGACCTGACTGCCGCGGATGGCCGGCACGCCCTCCCCCGGACGCGGGGGCTTCGCCTCCGGGTCCGGCAGGGGGCTCAGCGCGAGATAGCCCCAGGTCCCGCCGCGGTCGGCGCGCTGGAACTGGACCGTCATCAGATAGCCGTCCTCGACCCGGGTGATCAGCCGCCAGGGGGCCATCACATCGGTCTCGACGTAGCCCGGCCCCCCCCTTTCCCCCTCGCGCCATTCCTTCCGGTAGAAGCGCGCCACCTTCTCCGGGTCCAGCCGGGTGTAGAAGGACCGCGCCTGGATCGGCTGACCGTTGAGGGCCATGTCGCGGGCCACCAGCTCCACCTTCGCCTCGGGTGGCGGCGGGAAGTCCGGCGGGCCCTTGGCTGCCGTGGCGGGCGCCAGGAGGGTGAGCAGGAGAGGCAGGATGAGACGCATCAGGGCACGCAGTCTGGTTCCGGCCGGGGCACGGCGTAGGTGAAGTTGCAGCGGCCGGCATCGTCGCAGGCGATGCCGCTGCCGGGGCCGCCGCCTTTGGCCAGCCGGTCCGGAGGCACGGCGTCGATGTCGATGTGGCCGAACCAGAGGCTCCCCTTGCCGTCGTTGTAGTTGTAGAGCCCGGCCGCCCAGCTGTGACAGGAGGAGAGCTCCGGCGCCATCAGGGAGACCACGTTCCAGATCACGTCCATCACCGGCAGGTTGAGCAGGGTCTTGAGCAGCACCGACGGCACCGCCCCCTGGGCCTGGTTGTAGGTGTGGCGCAGGCCGCCCGAGTTCCAGCCGTCGGTGATCACCCCGGCTCTCGCCGCGAGTTCGAGATTGTTCGGCAGGATATTGTCCGGGGCCCCGTAGAGGGTCGCCGCATCGACGAAGCCGCGCTGGGTATTGATCACGGTGGCGACCTGGGAGCGGGCGTAGCCGTTGTTGTTGATGGCGGTGAAGCTGGCGTTGCTCTTGCCCAGGCCGAGGATCGCGCCCATGCCCTTGAAGATCAGCCCCACCAGGGAGGTCATGGTGTTGAGCACCGTGCCGACCACCGGCAGGGTGGGGGTGGCATCGTCCGAGGAGAGGGTCTCGGTCCCGGCGGCGCCGTCGTAGAGCAGCTGGCGCCGGTAGTCGGTCCAGAGCGGGTTGGCGATGTCGGGGCTCCAGCCGGCGCCGGCGTCCGCGGCGGAGATGGGCAGGGTGTTCTGCTCGCCGAAGGTGCTGAACAGGCGGCGCTTGGCCTCCGACCGGATGGCGGCCGGGCCCTTCATCGGCAGGGTGACGCTCACCTTCTTGTTGTCGGTGGTGTAGGCCTCGAAGTTGTCGAGGATGTCGTTGTCGTCACCGGGGTTGTACCAGGCGGTATATTCCCAGGCCTGATAGCGGGCCGCCTGGATGGTGGCGTGCTTGATGTCGATGTACTTGGCCAGCATCGGCACGCCGAGGAACAGCGGCACCAGCACGAAGGAGGCGACAATGAGGAACTCGGTCATGGCCTGGCCGCGCTGGTTCATGGCACGAAGCCCGAGAAGCAGCTGGCCAGGCCGTTGAAGAAGAGCTGCAGCGAGGTGCCGAGCTGGGCGAAGTCCTGCTTCTGCTGGATCAGCAGGGCCAGCACCCGGTCGGCGTAGGAGGTCTCGACCAGCCGCGCCTGCCAGTAGGGATTGAAGGTATTGCCCAGCTCGGTGTCCCCGTCGGCGCGCCAGAAGTATTTGGCCTTGATGTCGGTGGGGCGCTTGAAATGGAGCTCGCCCTTGGCGATGGCGGCGATCTCGCGATCGGCCAGTCTCTCGGTCAGGGTGAAGCGGCCCGCCGGCTCTCGCTCCGGCTGGCCCGAGGCGCCCTTGTCGTAGTCGCCCTCGTCCTGTACCACGCCGACGATCAGGAAGGGGGCGCCGTAGCCGTCGTAGGTCTGCTCCGTGCCGGTGACGCCGACGAAGGAGGGCAGCCCGCCGTAGGAATTGAAGGGGCCGAACTTGTCCTTGATCCGGTGCTTGGGGTCGCTCGGTGGCAGGGTGCTGGCGGCCACCCCCAGCGGCGGGAAGGGGACCCCCTCGACCCCCGGTGACATCCAGGCCAGGCTGTGCTCGGCCGCCTGGCCGTAGTGCTCGCGCTCGATCGGTCCCCCTCCCAGGGCGGCGAGCAGCATCTGCTTGTACTCCAGATTGGCCTTCTCGGTCTTCTTGCTGCCCTTGATCCCGGCCTGGTAGAAACCGGCGCCGAAGGGGTAGTTGGTCGGGAAGTACATCCCGCCCGGGGGGATGCTGCCGGAGAAGGGACCGATCTTGTAGGTGATGATGAAGCGGTCGTTCTGGACCGAGACGTTGGCGCCTATGTGCCCGAGCATGGCACCGAGCAGGTAGGCCCAGAGGTCGAAGCCCCCGCTCAGCTCGAACATCATGCTGGTGGCATCCGCGCTGGACCAGTTGAAGTTGGCCCCGGTCAGATCACCCTTGCCGTTGAACGGGATCACGAGGCGCAGTTCGCTGCCCCCCTTGCGTTCCAGGGAGATGTCGAAATGGAAGCGGATCTCCCAGACGATCCCGGTACGGCCGACGTGGACCCCCAGCACCTTGGGGTTGACGGTCCAGTCCTGGCGCACCGTGAGGTCCAGGGGGAAGCCCGGAGGCCGCAGTTCCCAGCCGCGGGCCTTGGTGAAGGGGTCGCGCGACTCGCGGATCAGGCCGGCCAGGCGGGCGTAGGGGGTGGTGCCGGCCTGGTAGTCGGCCACCGGTGCCTTCTTGGTCGGCAGGTATCCCTCGGAAAAGCGCTCCCCCGGCAGGGCCGGCAGGGCCCCGTAGCTGGCCATGTGCACGATCAGGTTGAACAGCCCGTAGTCCGAGAGCTTGGCCCCGGTGGGGCCGTTCTGCCGGATCACCCCGTCGAACACCCCGGCGACGTTGAGCAGGCTGGTGATGTGGTAGGCGTACTGGGCCCAGCCGTACATCTTGTTGGCATTGTGCAGGGTGGTGGTGCCGTAGTCGGCCAGGGCCTTGAGCACGGTGATGAAGGCCTTGCCCGGCAGGGTGAAGGCGAACTTGGTCAGGGACTGCATGATGGGGGTGGAGACCCCCAGGGTGGCCGGGCCGATGAAGAGGGTGTCGTAGGCCATCAGGAAGTCGCCGAAGGAGCGCCAGTGATAGGCCCAGGAGGCCAGCCCGACGAGCTGGCCGATGGCCACCTCGTTGGCGACGATGGCTCGGTTCATGTAGGCGGCGAAGTTGAGATCGCGCGCCTCGATCACCATGGCGCTGTAGGCCGCGGCGTCGGCCGCGTTCTGCACCTGCATCTTGTCGCTGGTGAGCTTGCCGGCCTTGTACAGGAAGCTGGCCGAGATCACCAGCACCGCCAGGAACAGATAGACGTAGATGACCGCCTGCCCGCGCTGGCGGCGGGGCGGGCGCGTGGCGCCGTCCAGCGGAAGGGGGCTGTCCATGGAAGGCCCCGGCCCCGGGTGGGCCGGGTTGTCCATATTACTGCTTGTCGGCGGAGCCGGCGAAGCTGGAGAGCCCCTTGTGGCCCTTCTCTGCTGCCGCCTTGTTGGCTTGGGTGGCAGCGGCCTGGGATGTGCTGGTGCCGGAGACGCCGGCCAGCTCCTGGGTCATGGCGCCCATCTGGCTGCGCAGGGTGTCGCCGAAGAAGGAGTAGACGGCGATGGCGGCGATGGCGATGAGCGCGACGATGATGATGTACTCGGTCATGCCCTGGCCGCGGATTCGGCGTGGCGTGTGCTGGATGG
The DNA here is from genome assembly GCA_003694425.1 of Gammaproteobacteria bacterium. Lineage (GTDB taxonomy): Bacteria > Pseudomonadota > Gammaproteobacteria > J113 > J113 > J113. The sequence continues at coordinate 2,702 of RFJX01000134.1, read as the reverse complement.
TCATGAGTCGGTTCCTCTTGATTGGTTTCCCACCGTGGACCGCCGGGCACTTTGCCCAGTGTCTTGGATCCAAGCATACAACAATTGGGCCAGCTTTCCATTGTTGCTGGACAGATGCATGAAAAGGAACACGCAGATTCGTACGGTGCGTCCCGAGAGCTCCCGGAAGGGTGTGCAGGGGCTGCCCTGTTTCGTCGGGATCTCGGCGCAGACCGCCGGCAGTGAGGGGATCTCCCTGAGCCTGGTGGAGATCCCGCCGGGGGCGGTCTCCGAGCCGCATGTCCATGACGGCTACGAGACCGCCATCTACCTGCTGGAGGGTGAGGTCGAGACCCGCTACGGCGAGTACCTGGAGCAGGTGGTGGTGAACCGGGCCGGAGACTTCGTCTATGTCCCGCCCGGCCTGCCGCACCAGGCGCGCAACCTGAGTGAGACCCGTCCCGCCCGGGCTCTGGTGGCGCGCAACGACGCCCGGGAGATGGAGAAGGTGTTGCCCTACGGCGCGCCGGGGGAGGACAGCGCCGAGAAGGCCTGAAGCAGCCGCTCGATATCGGCCTTGTCGATTGCCCCCATGGTGGAGATCCGGAACAGCGTCTTCTCCAGTCCCCCCTGGCCGGCATAGATGACGAAGCCGTGCGCCTTCAGGTGGTCGTGCAGGGCGGGATAGCCGATCCCTTCCGGCAGCCGGTAGGCGGTGAGCACGCAGGAACTGTCGCCTGCAGGCAACAGCGGTTCGATGCCCAGCGCCTCCAGACCCTCCCGCACCCTTCCGGCCAGTTCGAGGTAGCGGCGCTGTCGGGCCGGCCGTCCGCCTTCGTCGAACAGCTCCGCCAGCGCCTCGTCCAGGGCGTAGAAACACTGCACCGACTGGGTGAAGGGGGTCCCCCCGCTCTCCTGCTGGCGGTAGTAGGCGGAGAGGTCCAGATAGAGGGTGCGGGGGGCGGGCGGGGATTCGAGTTCCTGGCGCCGGGCCAGCACGAAGGAGACCCCCGGCACCCCGTGCAGGCACTTGTTGGCGGTGGCGGCCAGGCCGGAAAGGCCCCAGCCCTCGAAGTCGATCGCCTCGGCGCCGAAGCTGGAGACGCCGTCGACCAGGAGCCTGGCGCCATGCTCCCGGCACAGCCGCGCCACCGGAGCCAGGTCGTTGAGCCGCCCGGTGGTGGTTTCGTGGTGGACCACCGCCACCCGGTCGAAGCGGTCGGCGGCGAGCAACGCCTCCAGCCGCCCCAGGTCGATCGGCGCCCCCCACTCGTGATGCAGGGACTCGTGGTGGATGCCGTGGACGGCGGCGATGCGGGCCAGGCGCTCGCCGTAGACACCGTTCTCGATCACCAGCAGACGGCCGTTGTCGGGAGTGAGGGAGGTGACCATCGCCTCCATCGCCGAGGTGCCCGAGCCGGTCAGCAACACCGCCGCCCATTCATCCGCCTCCAGGCCGTAGACCCGCAGCAGGTTGTCCCGGATCCGCCCCTGCAGCTCGGCGAACTCCGGCTCGCGGTGGCACAGGTCGGGCTTGAACAGCGCCCGCCGCACCCGCTCCGACAGCACCACCGGCCCGGGGTTCAGGAGTATGCATTTGTCGTTCATTTCGTCAGTTTCTCACCACGGAGGCACGGAGGGGATGATTGCTTTCAGCATTCGACAAAGGCTGTATCCCCTTAGCCTGATTACTGTCACCGGCCTCGGATTGAATTTTGAAAATCTCCGTGCCCTCCGTGCCTCCGTGGTGAGCATCAATGCCCCTCACTCTTGTGGCGTGTATCGATCCATTCCATCAGGCGGGAGCGGACCTGTTCCGGGGTGATGGCGGGGCGGGGCAGATCCTCGATGGTGCCGGGGATGGTGCGCAGGTGGCCGAAGCGCAGTCCCTCTCCTGCCAGCAACCGGTCGATCAGGGCCGGGTCGTCTCCGGCGAGGATGGTCCGGTAGCCGCAGGCCCGGGCCACGCCGGCGAAGTCCACGTGGGCCGAGACGGTGGCCTGGGCCCCGGTCGAGTCGTGGACCCCGTTGTCCAGCAGCAGGTGGACCAGATTGGGCGGGTGGTAGGCGCCCAGGGTGGCGAAGTTGCCCATGCGCATGAGGGCGGCGCCGTCGCCGTCCACCACCACCACCCGCAGATCGGGGCGGGCGAGGGCCAGGCCCAGGCCGAGGGAGGAGGCGCAACCCATGGAGCCGACCATGTAGAGGTGGCAGGGGCGGTCCTCGAGGGCGTAGAGCTCGCGCCCGGTGTAGCCGGTGGTGGCGATCACCACGGTGCGGCCGTCCTCCCCGGCCAGCACCCGTTCCAGGGCCTCGCGCCGGGTGGGCGGGCGGCCCCGCTCCAGGCGCCGGACCCCGGCCCGCTCCCCGGCCGGCGCCGGCACCGCCTGCCGCCGCAGCGGGTGGGGAGCCACCGTCCCCTTCTTCATCAGCAGGGCGTAGGGGCGCCCCTCCCGCTCCATGTAGCCTTCGGCCCGCTCCAGCGCCGGGGCGATGGCCTCCGGCTCCTGCGGAAAGACCTCGCAGGGTACCTCCATGGTCCGGAGCATGCGCTCGGTGATCGGCCCCATGAGGGCGTGCTGGGGTTCGTCCTTCAGTCCCGGCGCACCGCGGTGGGTGACGATCAGCAGGGTGGGGATCCGGAACACGTGGGAGAGCGAGGTGAGCGGGCTGACCGCGTTGCCCAGCCCCGAATTCTGCATCATCGCCACCGCCCTGCGGCC
>RFJX01000133.1 GCA_003694425.1 Gammaproteobacteria bacterium | reverse complement strand
GGTGATGGCCTGGTTCGTGGAGGCGCGCGACCCCTATACCGGGGGCCACCTGTGGCGGGTCTCCCGTTATGTCCGGTTGCTGGCCGACGCCGAGGGGCTGGCGCCGGCCGAGGCGGCGACCTTCGCCCTCGGCGGGTTCCTCCACGACCTGGGCAAGATCGGGGTGCCGGATGCGGTGCTGCGCAAGCCCGGGGCGCTGGACGAGGCGGAGCTGGCGGTCATCCGCACCCATCCCGACCTCGGCGTCCGGATGCTGGCCGGACACCCCCTGGCCTGGCTGGTGCGGGACGCCATCCTGCACCACCACGAGCGTTACGCCGGGGCCGGCTACCCGAAGGGCCTGGCCGGCCCGGTGATCCCGGAGGCGGGGCGGATGGTGGCGGTCTGTGACGCCTTCGACGCCATGACCAGCCACCGTCCCTACCGGGCCGGTCTGCCGGTCCCGGAGGCGCTCAGGCGGGTGGAGGCCGGCCGCGGGGAGCAGTTCGACCCCCGCTGGGGCGGCGTGCTGCTGGAGCTGGGGCGCAGCGGGGCGCTGGAGGGGATCGTGGGCCATGCCGACGAGGGGATCCCCCTGCTCGACTGCCCGGCCTGCGGCCCCACCCTGGCACCGACCCGCGGCCATCGCCACGGCGACCCCCTCTGGTGCCGCAACTGCGGCGCGGGATTCATCCTGGAGGGCGAAGGCGGCAACCTGCGGGCGCGCCCGACCGGACGGAACGGCGAACCGGCCGATCTGGAGCCGGCGGTCGACGAGGCGCTCGTCGCGGAGTCGGTGGCGCGCTGGACCCGGGAACTGCCGGTGGCCAGGCTGGTCAGCCGGGTGGTGACGGCCTGACTCCTGCCACCGGCCGGCCCCTGGACGCGGGAACAGCCCGCGACAGGTCAGCGATGCCGTCAGTGGATGGCGCCGCTGCGCCAGCCGATCCAGCCGAGGAGGGAGAATACCCCCAGCGCCAGCCACAGAGAGGGCGGCAGCGGAACGGCACTTACCTTGAGCGTGCCACCGTTGTAGAGATCGCTGGTGTCCCACGCCAGCCCCGGATCCAGCGAGGGCAGGTTGACCGGCACGAAGCTGCCGGTCAACACGCCGTTCCAGTCGAACAGGTCGAAGAGGTCACCGGCCGCGGCGGTGAAACCGCCCCACCACTCGACCTGCAGGGCGGTACCGTCGATGGTCACGGTACTCTCCGAGGTGAACACGATCTTGTCGTGCTCCGTGCCTGGCGTGGTGCCACCCAGCTCCATGATGAGGTCGCCGCCGAGGAACTGGACGTCGCCGCCCAGGGTCAGCAGCCCGGGGCTGGAACCGGGGTTCAGGCCGCCGGCGAAGTGCTTGGTTCCGGCGCCGGTGAATGTGCCGTTGCCGGTGACCAGGCCGAAGAAGGTGGCCACCGAGCCGCTGGTCACCACCACCTCGCCGTTGTTGACGAAGGGGTCCCAGAACAGCGCCTCGCTCCCGGGGCCCGATACCTGCACGCGGTTGCCGGCGTAGAGAGAGACCTCTCCACTGACATCCACCGTTCCATAGAGGTTCAGCCGGCTGTCCACGTTGGCATTCAGATTGCGGATGCCGTGTTCGACCTTCAGATGGGCGTTGCGCAGGTTGACCTGACCGTCGGTCTGGAACCCCCCGGTACCGGTAACCTCAAGGACGGCCGGGTACATCGCGTCGCTGGAGGCCAGCACGTTCAGGGTGCTGTTGGCGCCCTGCGTCAGGCTGCCGGAGATCTGCATGGTCTGGCCCTGCGTGACCAGCAGCTCCCCGTCACGCTCGATCGTGACGTCACCCTCGTGGCGCCCCTGCCCCATGAGGCGTCCTCCCCCCGAAACGGTGGTACCCTCGAGGACCGTGGTGGTGCCACCGCCCAAGTCCAGCGAAGCCTTCACCCCGTTGTCACCCCCGAGCACGAGGCTCCTTGCCCGACCGTCGAGACTGCCGTACACGGTCGCACTCACGCCCGGGTTGATCACCACGTCGTGCATCTCGCCCACCTGTGCCGCGGCAGTGCCGGTGCCGGCCCAGTTCCAGTGTTCGCCCCCCCAGTCGTCCCAATAACCATCGCCACCCTCCCAGTCGGGATGCAGGGTGAGCAGCCAGGCGCTGTGGATCGCATCGCCATGTACATTGGAGGTACTCGCCTCGCCCGCGACCTGGGCATGCCCGTTTATGGCCTCTGCCCCGGCACTAGCGCCGGCGGGAAAACCGAGCAGCGCCGTGAGGTCGCTCATCACGCCGTCGTTCCAGAGAAAGGCCCGGTATCCCGAATGGCCGACCACCTGGCCGGCGTTGTTGATGCTCGTCGCTGTGCTGACATAGGTGGAGGGATCACCGGGGAGCAGACCCAGGTCCCGCATCCCCTCACCCTCGCGCCAGAGAAAGGCGCGTTTGTCGGATATACCCACGACCTCATCATGGTCGTTGATCGCGTAGGCCCTGGACTCCGAAGTGGCCGAGCCGTACAGGGTGCCGAGGTTCACAACCGACCAGCCGTTCCAGTAGACGGCATGCCGGGGGCTACCGGAATCGTCACCCACCGCATACCCGGAGTTGTTGATGGCCTTCAGATAACCGAAACCCGATGGCAGCACAGTCGTGCTGCCCGACTGCCAGAGAAAGGAAGGGGAACCGCCCGCAATGAGCCCGTTGTCGTTGATGTCATTGGCATAGTAGGCAGCGGATACAGCGGGTCCGATTGTATGCGCAGTGCCGTCTGCCGACCACACGACCGGCTGATCGCTACCGGCAAACGTGGCGCTGCCTACCACTACACCGTGGTTGTTTATGGCGCTGGCCCCGGCGGCGCTGGCCCCCGATGGCAAGTCCAGGTACTGGACGGAACCCGAACGCCAGAGGAAGGGCTGCACCGAGCCGGAAAAGTTCCCGACGACCTCACCCCTGTCATTCAGGTCCAGGCTGAGGATGGAGCCAGAGGTTGACTCGACAAGCACCTCGAAGTCAGCCCGAGGGGCGGCCTGCGCGGCGGCCGGAAACAGGGTGGATGCGATTATTACAGGGATTAGTCGGGGGCAGGATCTTAGGTGGGTCATGTCACATCTCCTTGGCGCCGGTTCCTTGATTTTTTCCGTGATTTCCTTCGTCTTGCCGGCGGGCGCCCCTCCCCCGAGCGGAGCCGTCAGACAGTCCCGATCATAGAAGGACCTTGCGGTAGATGCAACGCAGCGCCAGCCAGGGCCTCGCGGCCGATCAGGAAGACCCCCTCGCCGCCGTGGGCGAACTCGAGCCAGGTCAGCGGCAGGCGGGGGTAGTTCGCCTCCACGAAGGGCTGCGCCTCGCCCACCTCGACGATGAGGGTCCCGCCGGGCCGCAGGAAGCGGGAGGCGCCGGCGAGGAGGCGGTCGACCACGTCCAGCCCCTGCGTCCCGGCCGCCAGGGCGGCGGCCGGCTCGTGGCGATACTCGGGCGGAAGCGTCTCCATGGAGGCCTGCGGGACATAGGGGGGGTTGCTGATGATGAGGTCGAAGGGAGGTTCGTCGAGCCCCTCGTACACATCGGCCCGGGCCAGGCGCACCCGCCCGGCCACGCCGTGGCGGCGCGCGTTCTCCTCCGCCAGCGCCAGGGCGCCCTCGTCGATGTCGGTGGCCACCACCTCCGCCTGCGGCAGATAGTGAGCGGTCGCTACCGCCATGCAGCCTGAGCCGGTCCCGATCTCCAGCACCCGGCGGATGGAGGCCGGCTCCAGCCAGGGGGCGAATCCCTCCCTGATCAGCTCGGCGAAGGGGGAACGGGGGATCAGCACCCGCTCGTCCACCCGGAAGGGCAGGCCGGCGAACCAGGCCTCGCCCAGCAGGTAGGCCAGCGGCCTGCGGCTTGCGATCCGCTCGGCCGCCAGGGCCTCGATGCGCTCGCGCGCCGCTGCCGGTACCGGCTCCTCCAGCGCCGCCTCGGGGCAGTCGTAGGGCAGCCCGAGGAGGTGGAACACGAGCCACACCGCCTCGTCGCGGGGGTTGTCGGTGCCGTGCCCATAGTGAAGGCCCGCTGCGCGGAAGCGGGCCTCGATCCCGAGCACCAGTTCCCGGACAGTGGGCGTGGTGGCGGTCAACCGTCCGGGGTCCAGATCCGCGACTTCTCGCCCGCCAGCTCCAGCATCATGTTGTTGAGCCGGCGCACGAAGTCGCCCGGCTCCGGCGGCAGGTTGCCTTCGGCCAGCAGGGCGGTCTCGAACAGGACGTTGGCCCACTCGCCGAAGCGGGTCTCGTCCTCCTCCTGCTCCATCCGCCGCAGCAGCGGGTGGTCTACGTTGATCTCGAGGATCGGCCGGCTCGGCGGTGGCTCCTGGCCGGCGGCGCGCAACAGGCGCTCCATGTGCCGGCCCATGTCGTGCTCGCCGGCCACCAGGCAGGCGGGGGAATCGGTCAGGCGGGAGCTGGCCCGCACCAGCCTGACCCTGCCCTCCAGGGCCTTCTGGATGCGCTCCATCAGCGCGCCGTGCTCCTTCACCGCCTCCTCGATCCGCTTGCGGCTCTCCTCGTCCTCCAGGTCCAGCTCGCCCTTCGCCACCGACTTCAGAGGGTGGCCCTCGAACTCGCCGAGGTGGGTCACCAGCCACTCGTCGATGGGATCAGAGAGCAGCAGCACCTCGTAGCCCTTGTCCCGGAACACCTCCAGGTGGGGGCTGGACCTGGCCGCCTGCCAGGTATCGGCGATGTGGTAGTAGATGGCCTTCTGCCCCTCCTTCATGCGCGCGACGTAGTCGGTCAGCGAGACCCGCTGTTCCGGCCCCTCCTGGTGGGTGCTGGCGAAGCGCAGGAGCTTCGCGATCCGCTCGCGGTTGTCCGGGTCGTCGATGACCCCCTCCTTGAG
>RFJX01000132.1 GCA_003694425.1 Gammaproteobacteria bacterium | reverse complement strand
CCATGACCCGGGACGTCGTCAGGGTCGCCGTCGTGCAGAACAGCGCCGGTGAGGAGATGGCGCGCAACCTCGACGAGTGCGAGGCGCTGGTGCGGGAGGCGGCCGCCGCCGGGGCCACATTCATCGCCTTGCCGGAGAACTGCACCCAGCTCATGCCCTCCGACGAGGCGATGCTGGAGGTGGCCCACCCCGAGGAGAGCCACCCGGCCATTCCTCGCTTCTCCGCCCTGGCCGCGGAGCTGGGGACCTGGCTGCTGGTCGGCTCGCTCACCATCCGGCGTGGAGATGGCCGCCTGGACAACCGCAGCTATCTGTTCGACGAGCAGGGCAGGGTCCGCGCCACATACAACAAGATCCACCTGTTCGACGTCGAGGTGGGAGACGGCCAGCAGTATCACGAGAGCCGGACCGTGGCCCACGGCGAGCGGGCGGTGATGGCCGAGACCCCCGTGGGGGTGTTGGGGCTCACCATCTGCTACGACCTGCGGTTCCCCCTGCTCTACCGGGCCCTGGCCCGGGCCGGCGCCACGGTCCTGGCGGTGCCGGCGGCCTTCACCCGCACCACCGGCCGGGCCCACTGGGAGGTGCTGCTGCGGGCCCGCGCGATCGAGAACGGCTGCTACGTCATCGCCCCCGACCAGTGCGGCCGCCGGCCCTGGGGCCGGGAGACCTGGGGCCACTCCCTGATCGTGGACCCCTGGGGCGAGGTGCTGGCCGATGCCGGGGAGGAACCCGGTTTCGTCTGTGCCGGGATCGACCCGGGGAGGGTGGCCGAGGTCCGGAACCGGATCCCCTCGCTGCAACACGATCGCCCCTTCTCCGGCCCGGTCCTGGAGTGACCGGCCCGTGCGGCTCCTGCTCCTGGAGGATGAAGCGGCCCTGCGCGAGAGTCTCGCCCGGCGCCTGCGGCGGGAGGGGTTCGTGGTGGAGGAGGCGGGCGACGGTCGCACCGGCCTCTACCTCGGAGAGGAATATCCCATCGACCTGGCAATCGTCGATCTGGGCCTGCCCGACCTCGGCGGCATCGAGGTGATCCGGCGCTGGCGCGAGGGGGGGAAGAAATTCCCCATCCTCATCCTGACCGCCCGCGGGGGCTGGCAGGACAAGGTCGAGGGACTCGAGGCCGGGGCCGACGACTACCTGGTCAAGCCCTTCCACCAGGAGGAGCTGCTCGCCCGCGTCAACGCCCTGCTGCGGCGCGCCGCAGGGTGGTCGGAACCGGTGTTGCGCTGCCCACCGCTGGCCCTCGACACCCGCCGGCAGCAGGTGACCCTGAACGGGGAGCCGGTCTGCCTCACCGCCTATGAATACCGGGTGCTCGAGCACCTGATGCTGCACGCGGGCGAGGTGGTGAGCAAGAAGGACCTGACCGAACACCTCTACAGCGACGAGGACGAGCGCGACTCCAACGTGCTGGAGGTACTGATCGCCCGGCTGCGCCGCAAGCTCGACCCGCAGGGCACCCTGCAGCCCATCGAGACCCTGCGCGGCCGCGGCTACCGCCTGCGGCTGGAGCGCGAGGCCTGATGGGCGCTTCGAAAAATCCGATGTGCCCACTCCGCACAGGGATGTGCGACCGAATCGATGGCTGCAGGCCATCGATTCCGGAGGGACCGCAAAATCGCATTTTGCGGTCCCGGCAGGAAAGACCGCCGGGGCAGCGGTTTTCCGGAGTCCCCTGATGTCCCTGCACCTGCGCCTGATCCTCGCCTCCACCCTGGTGCTGGCGGCCTTCCTGGGTCTGACCGGCGTGGCCCTGGAGCGGGCCTTCGGGGAGGCCGTTCTGGCCAGCGCGCGGGAACGGATGCAGGCGGAGATCTACGGCCTGCTGGCGGCCGCCCGCATCGACGAGGAGGGGCGTCTGCAGATGCCGCAAAGGTTGCCGGAGGGTCGTTATGCAACCCCTGGCTCCGGGCTCTATGCCCTCATCACCAGTTCCAACGGGCGGGTCCTGTGGCGGTCCGATTCCCTCCAGGGACTGACCATCCACATCCCGCCTCCGCCACTGCCGGGGGACTCCCTGTTCCAGGAGCGGGTGCCCCTGGCCGGGGGCGGTGAAGTGATGCTGCTGGCCTTCGGGGTGACCTGGGAATGGGGCAACGAGCGCTTCCGGGACCTCGCCTTCTACGTGGCCGAGACCCGGCAGTCCCTGGAGGCGGAACTGGCGGAATTCCGCCGCAGCCTGTGGGGCCACCTGGCCCTGGTGGCGGTGGTGCTGCTGGCGGTCCAGGGCCTGATCCTGCGCTGGGGGCTGGCGCCGCTGCGGGAGGTGGCGCAGGAGCTGGGTGAGGTGGAGGCCGGCCGGCGCCAGCGGCTGGGCGGAGACTACCCCCGCGAGCTGCTGCCGCTCACCTCCGACATCAACCAGCTCCTGCAGAGCTCCCAGGAGCGGATCACCCGTTACCGTCACACCCTTGACGACCTGGCCCACAGCCTCAAGACCCCGCTCGCGGTCCTGCGTGCCGGCCTCGAGGCGCGCGACACCCCGCCGGAGCTGCTGGAGCAGCTCGAGCGAATCGACCGGACCGTCGAATACCAGCTCAAGCGCGCCGCCACCGCCGGCGGCAGCCTGGTGGTGACGCCGATCGATCCCGAGCGCATCGCCCGGCGCCTGGTGGCGGCCCTGGACAAGGTCTATCACGAGAAGGAGATCCGCTTCTCACTGGAGATCCCCGAAGGGGTCCGGCTGCATCTGGAAGAGGGAGACCTCAACGAGATCCTGGGCAACCTGCTGGACAACGCCTGCAAGTGGTGTCGCAAGCGGGTCCGGCTGCGCATCGCCAGCGGCGAGGAGGGGCTGGTCATCGAGGTGGAGGACGACGGCCCCGGGGTCCCGCCCGAGCTGCAACAGGCGATCCTCCACCGCGGCGTGCGCGCCGACGAGATCAACGAGGGGCAGGGCCTGGGCCTGGCGGTGGTGCGCGAGATCGTCGAGGACGTGCTGAAGGGGCGCATCGAGATCGGCACCGGAGAGCTGGGCGGCGCCCTGTTCCGGGTGGTCATCGAACAGCCGGGAGTGGTGGTCACCCGCTGAGCCAGGATGGCATCGGCAACCAGGGTGCGTGTATCTTTGCCCCCATGCCCGCCCTCAGACGCTCCACCCGCCGCCTGCTCCTGCTGCTTGCCAGTCTGCCGATCGCCCTGCTCTTGCTGGCCCTGCTCTACCAGGAGGGCATGGCCCTGCTGGAGGGGCAGCCGCGGGGACTGATGGAGTCCCTGGAGTGGGCCGCCGAGACCCTCACCACCACTGGTTACGGCGCGGACGCAGGTGGCACCATCCGCTGATGAGCCTGTTCGTCATCGTCAGCCAGTTCTTCGGCCTGTTCCTGGTCTTCCTCATCTTTCCGGTCTATGTGCTGCCCTTCTTCGAGGAGCGCTTCGAGGCGCGCCTGCCCCGGCAGTTGCCCACCGAGGGCCGCTACGTGCTCATATACCGTTACGGACCGGCGGTCACCTCGCTGATCGAGGAGCTGCAGCGGCACCAGCAGAAGGTGGTGGTGCTGGAGGAGGACCAGGCCCAGGCCCGTCGTCTCGACAGTCGCGGCCTGGAGGTGGTCAACGCCGCCATCGGCGAGGAGGATATCGCCATCGGGCGGGTCCGGCAGGCCGACGCCGTGGTCGTCAACGGCCCCGATCCGGACAACGCCACCTTCATCCTGATGCTGCGCGAGGCCGGCTACCGGGGGCCGATCTACGCCCTCGCCGAACACCCCCTGCACCGGGTGCCGATGATGAAGAGCGGGGCCACGGCGGTCTACACCCCGGCCCATGTCCTCGCCGCCGCCCTGGCGGCCAAGGCCAGCGACCGCACCCGCTCCCGGCTGAGCGGGGTCCAGCAGCTGGGTGAGCAGCTGGGGCTGGCCGAACTTCGCATCCACGCCGACAGCCCGCTGGCCGGACAGACCCTGGCCGAGGCCCGTCTGCGCGAGCGGATCGGCGCCGCCGTGATCGGTCAGTGGGTCGAGGGGGAGTTCCAGCCGGTCACCGGCCCTGCCACCCGACTGATGACCAGTGCCATCCTGGTGGCCATCGGCAGTCCCGCCTCCCTGGAGCGGCTCGCCACCCTGGCCCACCCACTGCCGGCCAGCGGTCCGGTGGTGATCGCCGGTTTCGGTGACGTGGGACAGAAGGTGGTCGAACTGCTGAGCGACGACGGAGTCTTCACGACGGTCATCGACCTGGAGATGCGCCCCGGGGTGGACGTGGTCGGCAGCGTACTCGACCAGTCGGTGCTGGAGACCGCAGGAGTGAGGCGGGCGAGTGCCGTGGTGCTGGCGCTGAACAACGACAGCACCAGCCTGTTCGCCGCCGCCATGGTGCGTGACTACAACCCGGAGGTGCCGGTCATCGCCAGCGTCAAGCATGCCTCCTCGGTCGACCGTCTGTACCGGGTGGGTGCTGATTTCGCCATCTCCCTGGGTGACGTCTCGGGCCGGATCCTGGCCTTCCACATCCTCGGCGAGGAGTACCTGAGCATCGAACCGGGGGTCAAGCTGGTGCGCCTGCCCGCCGGCCTCCTCGCTGGCCAGCACCCCTTGAGGGCGGAACAGCCGATACAGGCCGGCTGCCAGGTAGTCGCGATCGGCAGGGGGGATTCCGTCGTGGTCGATTTCCCCAGGGAGTTCCGGATCGAGCCGGGCGACGAAGTCTACATCGTTGGCACACCGGAGCGGGTGGACCGGCTCGGCCAGCAACTGCGCGGGGGCACGGAGCCCGCCGCCGGCCCGGTGGTCGCCTGAAGCGGCGATGGCCGAGATTCCCTCCCGACAGACCATCGGCGCCTTCGCCAGGGAGGCTGGCGTCAATGTCGAGACTATCCGCTTCTAGCAGCGCAAGGGCTTGTTGCCGGTGCTGGAGCGGCCCTATGGCGGCATCCGTCGTTACGGGCAGGCGGAGGTGGCACGGGTGAAGTTCATCAAGTCCGCCCAGCGGCTCGGCTTCAGCCTCGAGGAGATCCGCGAGCTGCGCCATCTGGAGGACGGCGCCCATTGCAACGAGGGCCGGGAACTGGCGGAGCGCAAACTACAGGACGTGCGCGCCCGGCTGGCCGACCTGGCCCGCATCGAACAGGTCCTGTCGAAACTCGTGCGACACTGCCGCAAGAGCCGGGACACTGTCAGTTGCCCCCTGATCGCGGCGTTGCAGTCCATGTGCTGAATGGGACGATGCCCGTGACCCGGATCAGCGGGAGTGGGCTACAGGGGACCTCAGTCCCGGCGGACCATCCTTTTCCCCAGCAGATTGAGCTTGAATCTTCGAACCGTCTCCGGGGGGACAAAGGTGCCATCCGGTCCCTGGAAGCTGAGCGCGTCGCAGGGGCATTGGACGATGCAGGCGCCGCACTGGACGCAGCGGTCGATCCCCGGCAGGGTGGCCAGGTGCCGCTGCCGGTCAACCGTGAACACCCCCTCGGGGCAGACCTCCTCGCAGCGACCCGCACCACGGCATCGCTCCGCGTCGAGGGTGATGCGCAGGTGCCGTTCCGGGTGCAGCCCGCTCTTGTAGGTGGGCGTGCTGCCGGTCAGGTCCAGTCCCAGGATCAGCAACAGGATGAGCGTGGCCAGGGCCCAGCGCCCGAAGTAGCCCCATGAGAGTTCGCCGGTGTGCAGGCCGTGCAGGCACAGCAGGAGCAGGGTCGCGGCCCACAGGAGCAGCAGCACCGCCCCGGGGCCGAAATCGAACAGGATCAGGCCGACGGTGGGATGCGGCCGGAGCAGGCGCCGGTAGAGGGGGAAGCCCAGGAACAGGGCCAGGGCGAGCCCCCAGACGACGGCCATCAGTGGCAATACCGCTTCGCGCCAGAGAGGCCAGAGCAGCCAGGCGAGCTGGGAGATGGGGAAGGCCCAGGCCAGCGCCATCTCCAGCCGGCGGGGCCAGGGGAAGGTGACCCGACGCATGGCCGGGGTGGCCTGCATCCCGCTCTCCAGATAGGCCGGGACATCACGCGCCTCCACCGGACCCCAGTGGACCTGCCAGCCGGTGCGCTCGCGGATGACCCGCTCCTCGATCCCGGTGGCCGCCAGTTGCGGCAGGACCAGATCGCGGTGGCCGACCCGCTTTTCGATGCCGCTGGTCCTGAGCACCGAGATGACGTCGTGGTTGCCCAGGTGGCCCCCGCTGGCGGCACACCAGACGTTGATCCCGCGGCTGTTGGCCACCAGCAGCCAGACATCCAGCCCGGCCAGGGCACGCAGCACCCGCGCCACCGTCAGCCGGTAGTTGCCGGTCAGCAGCACCGGCGAACTGGGCCCCGGGTTGCCCACCCGGACCAGCCCGGTGCGGCAGGGGAAGGGCAGCACCCGCAGCAGGGTCAGTGACAGGTTGAGCCAGAGCCAGGAGAGGGTCTTCACGGCCTGCGGGCCACCAGTTCCAGGAAACTGCCGAGCCGGCTCTCGCGCAGCGATAGGATCGTGAAGCCGGCCGCCTCGATCCGGTCGGGCAGGCCAGTGACCGGATGCGTGGTCTGCTGGGTGAGCAGCCAGGTCAGCCCCACCAGGGGGATGCGGATCAGGGCATGGAGCAGGCGCAGTGCGGGATTGCGGGGCCGGATCTCGTCCGCCACCAGCAGTAGCCCGCCGGGCCTGAGCAGGCGGTGGATCTGCTCCAGTGCATAGCTCAGTTCATCCGGGCCCAGCTCCGAGAGGGACAGGCCGCAGGTCACGGCGTCGTAGCTTCGCTCCCGCTCCCGGTCCAGTTCCGCCACCCCGAGTTCCTCCAGTTCGACCTGCCCCTCGAGCCCCGCCGCCCGGACCTTCGATCGGGCGATCTCGAGCATCTGCGGATCGATGTCGATACCCTTCACCCGGGCCCCCCGCCTGGCCGCGGCGAGGCTCAGGGTCCCGGTCCCGCAGCCGATGTCCAGCACCCGGGGATGACCGGCGGGCAGCCAGTCCAGCAGCCTCTCATAGGCCGGCTCCAGGCCCCCCAGGGTGAGCAGCCGGATCCCGCGATCGTAGCGCTCGGGTGCGGACTCCAGCAGGCGCATCAGGACGTAGAGGCTCACTATCCTCAGTATAGGAGCTGGTGGCTATCCGGACAGGTTCGGGCCGGCAAAGAAAAAACCCCGGACCGCTGGTCCGGGGTTGGGGGATTGGTGGAGGCGGCGGGAATCGAACCCGCGTCCGCGGCACCTACGCCCTCGGTTCTACATGCTTAGCCGGTCTATTGATTTGACCTGCTGCTACCCGATCGGCAGGGAAGACAGCAGGCGAGTCCGGCAAGATTTTGACGGATTGGCGCCGGACACGCCGCTCCGCGAGCCTGTGAGAGTCGACGCCTGAAATCCGGACGCACAGGCACGGCTCCGGTCAGACGGCACCCTACTGGGGTTTAGGCAGCGAGTGCGTAGTTGTCGTCGTTGGCAACTATATTGGTTGCAGCTGGATTTACGAGGTGATCTGCCCCTCGGCATGCCCCTCGGGTTTCGCGTACCGCGTCGAAGCCAGGTCGCCCCCGAAAGAATCTTCATATTACCGATTCAATAGACATGGGGGAAGCCACGAGGTT
>RFJX01000013.1 GCA_003694425.1 Gammaproteobacteria bacterium | reverse complement strand
TAGCCATGCCATCCAGTCGGGTTGCCACCTGCGTGGCATCGGTGCCCCACATCCGGTTGGGCGCATCGGGAATGATGCTGCCATCATGCACCTGCGGCCCTCGGGCATCGCCTGCACGGTGCGGCGCTTGCAGCCTGTGCTCGCGCATCAAACGCCGCACGCGCTCCTTGGATACCCCAATGCCCCAGTACCGCAGCCGGGCCCAGACCTTGCGATACCCCTCGCCACGAAATCCCAGCGCCTCAGCCTCGGCCAGCACCATGCGTATGGCATCCACCAGCACAGCATCCGGCAACGTCGGCCTGCGACCCCGGCGCTTCGCACAGCCAGGGGGTTTCTTGGCAGCACGGCGCGCATAATGCGTCGAACGAGGCACTCCCCACAGGCGGCACACCCGGGCCTTTCCATACGCACATGCCCGGATGACGCCCTCTGGCGAAGCCGTCATCCACCGCATGCGGCAACGCGTGGCCAGGCGTATTCCCAGTCGATACGCTCTTGTTCCAGGCGGGTCCCCGGCCCCCAGCGATTTTCGCGCAGAGCGCGGTAGAGCTCGGCCTCGCGCCGGGTGAGATGGGGGAGGGCGGCCGCCCGGGCGGGGTGTGCTTCGTGGGACCACAACCGCCGGTGCGCCAGCAGGGTGGCCTCGTCCATGAGCAGGGATCGGGCGTGGGGGAGGTGGCTGCGCAGCCGGGAGAGGATGGCCAGGCCGTTGGTGTCGAGGTCGCCCCAGTAGAAGAGCGGCAGCGATGTCAGCCACGGAAGGTCGGCAAACAGATCCACCGCGAATCCCTGTTTCATGAACACCACCGCGCCCGGCAGATCGCCGAATGCCAGGCCGGTTTGCAGGTTCTCTACGATGAAGACCCGCTCGATCGGCAGTGCCAGTCGGGCGAGCTCTTCCACCGGCGCCTCGATGTCGTCCAGCCCGCCGAGCCGTTGTCGCAGGCGGCTATCGAGCAGGCGCAAGCGCAGCCGCCTTGGAAGGCGGCGCAGGCCGGCCAGGGCGTGGAGATCCGCCTCTTCGTCCTTCTTGCCCAGCAACACCGCCAGCCAGTCGCCCACGATCCGCCGGTGCTCCTCCAGCCATTTGCTGTCCACGCCGGGGACCGGAAGCTGACGGATCAGCAGGCCCGAGTCGGGATGGGCCTGCAGCCAGCGAAGGAGCGCCAGCAGCCGTTCGAACTCGCCCTCCGGCCACTCGGCCAGCACCGGCCAGCTACGCGCGGCCAGGGCTTCCAGTTGCGGCCAGCGCTGACGGAGCTGCTGTAGCCGATCGGCGGCGCGGCGCCACTCCCGTTCCAGGCCGCACAGGCTCATGGCCTCGGCGGGCGTCTCCAGCACCAGGTGGCCGGGCAACCGCTGGGTACCCAAACGGCGCCAGCGCCGTTCCACCCATTCCACCCGGCCGGCGCCGTTCCATGCCGACCAGGCGGCTATCCAGCGGCGCACCTGATCGCCGTATCGCAGCGCATCCTCTTCGCCGGGCAACCCCAGGGGCAGGCGCACAGGCCATGCTCCCTCGCCGCGCAACCAGGCACCGCGCTGTCGCCGGCAGCGGGTCTGCAGCCGCTCGCGCAGGGTGTCGGGATTAAGCAACGGACGCTGCGACATGGGGCTGGCGGGGCAGATCGAGGCGCTGGTGCTCCTCGTCGTATTCGATGGCCAGGATGGCGGAGTGATGGCGGTCGTCGATCTCCACGAAGGTGGCACCGCCGATGAAAGGCTCCAGGGTCATCACTGCCTTCAGGGGGGTGGCCACGATCATCTGAAAACCGAAACGCTCGAAGATGCGCATGGCCAGTTCGGTGAACTCGTTGTCCGCCTTGGCGAAGGCCTCGTCCAGCACCACCGCGCCATAGCCCGGAACTCCCCCCTCGCTGCCGCCGAGCTGGTAACGCAGCGCCGCGGCCAGACAGGTGGTGGCCAGCTTTTCGCGCTGACCGCCCGATTTGCCGGCGCCGGAGCGGTAGATCTCCACCTCGCGCCCGTCGGCATCCAGTTCGCGGCCGATGAACTCCACGTGCAGGCGCACGTCCAGCACCAGCTCGCGCCAGCGCCGCGCCGGCGCCTGTTCGCCGGTGAAACGGTCCACCAGCTCCTTGAGCCGTCCAAAGCGCCGCTCCGCCCGCTCCCGGTCGGTGGACCAGGAGTGGCTGAGGATCTCGGCCACCTGGGTGTGGAACGCACGTACCTCCGGCAGGTGGCGGTCACTCACCTCGATCTGCAGGTGGGTGCCGGGGTTGAACTCCGCCTCGGCCAGCCCCTCGTTGACCAGCTCCATGCGCTCCCGGATCTCCTTGCGCGCCTGTGAGATGCGGGCGTTGAGCGCCGCCAGGTTTTCGCTGCTCTGCTCGCGCAGCATGTCGAAGAAGCGCTTCTCGTGACGCGGCAGGCCGTCGTGCTCCAGCCGCTGGAGCAGGGCGAGGAAATCGGGCGCCGAGGCGAGGGTGGCATCCATGTCCATGGCCGCCTCGGGCCATTCGTGCCGAAAGGCGGCAAATGCCTGTTCGATGCGTTTTTCACAGCCGGCACGGCGGTGTTGCAGGTTCTTCTGCGCTTCGTGGATGGCCCGCTCCACCTTGCGGCGGCGCTCGTCGAGGTTGTGCAGGGTGAGCGCGCCCGCCTGGGCGAAGCGCTCTTCCAGAAGCTGGCATACCTCCGCCTCCGTCCGGGAGACGGCGGCCAGCCGCTGTTCGGTTTCGGATCGCTGGCGCTGGAGTTCGTCGATCTCGTTCTGCAAGACCGACCACCGGGTGCGCCGTTCACGCAGCGCCTGGTCACGCGCCTCCACCTCCTCGCGCGCCTTGTGAATCCGCCCTTCCATGTCGTGCAGTTGGGTGTTGCGCTCGCGCAGGTCGCGCAGCTCCCGATCGATGCCGGTGAGGCGGTCGAGCACGGTGGCCACGTCCACCTCCTGCCACTCCAGGTTGGCGATGCGTGTGCAGGCCTGGATGGCGCCGCGCTCCTGCTCCCGCGCCTGCTGCAGTGCGCTGAGCTGCTGTTCGATGCGGGCGATGCGCGCGCCCAGCTCGCCTGCGCGCGTCTTGAAGTGGGTCAGCTTTTCGCGGTTGTCGAAGCCCAGTACCCAGAAACGTCGGTCGTCGATGGCGCGACGATCGTCCTTTTCGTGGCGGCTGCGGCCGTGGCGTACCTGGCCCGTGCGGGTGAGGGCCCGCTCCCGCTTGCGGAAATCGCGCAGGTGGTCCACACAGGCGTAGTCGAAGCGCCGGAGCAGCTCCGCCTCCAGCCAGGGGCGGAACACGGTTTCGCGCACCTCCAGCTTGTGCACGAGAGAACGGGGATCCGGCGTAGCACCGGGTACCGGCCACTCGTCGTCCACCCGGTAGTAGACCAGGCGGCCGCTTAGATGGTGGTCGTTGACCCACTCGGTGAGGGCGGTGTAGCGCGCCTTGTCCACCAGCAGGGAAAGGGCGAAGCCGTGCAGCACCCGTTCGATGGCGCCGCGCCACCCGGCCTCCTCCTCGCGTACCTGCAGTAGCTCGCCCACGAAGGGCAGTTCGCTCTCGGCGCAATCCAGCGCTGTGGCGAGGGTGGCGCGCAGCTCCAGCATCTGCGCGGGGATGTTGGAGGGTTGGCGCTCCATCGCCTCGATCTCCCGGCGCAGCTCGGTGAACTCGCGGGTGAGGGTGGTGCGGCGGTCGCGCAGCCCGTCGCGCTGCTGCTCCAGCTCCTCTTCCCGCGCCTGCCACCGATCCAGCCGCGAGCGCGCCTCCATCACCCGCTCGCCGAAGGCGGCGGCCTGAGCGGGGAGGGGCCAGCCGAGGCGCTTGCAGTCCGCCTCCAGTACGCCACGTCGCTTCATGCGCTCGTCGCGTGCACGTTCCAGACGGCCGCGCTCCTCCTCCAGGCGGGCGATGCGCTCGCCCCCCAGGGCGCGGTGCTCCAGCTCCAGCGCACGCAGCGTCTCCTGAGCCTGGCGCAGGAGCGTTTCACCGGCGCCGATCTCCCCTTCCAGCCCCAGCGCGTTCCCCCGGCGTTGTTCGATGGCCCGGTCGATGAGCACCAGCCGTTGCCGGTCGGTCCAGCCGTCGATGGCGGCCAGCAGCCGCTCGTTGCGCGCCATCTCTTTTTCCAGGGCCAGGAGGGTCTCATGGTCCTTGCGCGCCGGACGCAGGGTCTCCACCTGACGGCGGGCGGTGACCACCTCGCGGTGGGCGGCGTCCAGCTCGGCGAACTCCCGCACCAGCCGCTCGGCGGCGGCGAAGGTCTCCGGGCGGTCGAGCATGAACTCGCGCAGAAAGGCGTTGAGATCGCCCAGGTTCTTGGCCGACTGGGTCTTGTGCAGCAGCTTGAGCGCCTGTTCCGATTCGATGCCGACCAGGCGGCGGAAGCGCTCGCCGTAGGGGCGGAAGGTGGTGCCGAAATGGTCCAGCTCCTGCAGGCGGCGTTTGAGGGCGCGTATCTCCAGGTCGAACCCGTCCAGCTCGGTGGCGATGTCGAAGTCGCGCCGGGCGATCATGTAGTGGCGGCGTACCTCGGTGTTGGCGGTGGTGGCACCGCGCACCCAGTAGAGGTGGATGAGGGTGATCCTGTTTCCCTCTTCGTTGCCCAGGGTGAGCGCCAGCGCCGACCAGGTGGTGCCGCGGCGCAGGTAGTGGGTGGCGATCTCGCCGGAGGCCTCGTCGGTGCGGTTGCCCCATGCGCCGCGCACATAGCTGGCCAGGTTGCGGTCGCGCCGACTGCGGTCCCCTTCACGCGCGGCGGCGTTGAAGCTGAGCCACTGGGGCGGGGTGAGCAGGGCGGCGATGGCATCGAGCAGGGTGGACTTGCCCGAGCCGGAGCGGCCGACGATGAGATGGCCGCGGCGGGCGAGGGCGATGTCGTGCAGCCCCTGGAAGGTGCCCCAGTTGTACACCTGCAACCGCTCCATGCGGAACTGGCGCCGCCGCTCCAGTCCGGCCAGATCGAGGAACAGAGCGCCCTGACCCGTCACGAAGGACCATCCTGCTTCGCTGCGCGCAGCCGGGCGTAGACCTGTGACAACCAGGCCACCTGTTCGGCGGAGAAGAGCAGTCCCAGGGTGGGCGAGATCTCGAAGCGTCCCTCGCTGTTGCGGATGGCGCCGATGAGGCTGTTCTTCTTCACCTTCTCGATGGCGGCCCGGGCGCGCCGTTCGAAGCCGGCGGGGTCGGTGTTGAGCTGGCGCTCGTAGAGCTGCATGTGCGCCATCATCTCCTCCAGCGAGACCACCGCCCGCTCGCCGCGCAGCTCGGCATCGGCCAGCTGGCCGCGCAGAAAGAGCAGCAGGGCCGATTCGAGGAAGGTGAGCGGCGCCCGACGCAGCAGGATGGGGGCTTCGAGGTCACCGGTGTCGGCCTGGCGGACGAAGGCCACCTGGCGGTCGGCGTCCAGCACCAGATCGAGACAGAGGTCGTTCAGCCGTGACCGCACCAGATCGCGGTGCTGCAGCAGGGCGGGCCACAGGTGGCCGTGGCAACGCCCGTCGAGCGACGGGCCGATGAGCAGCTGGACCAGCACCCGACGCGCCTCCAAAGGGAGTCTGCCGCTGTCGCCCCCGAACAGCGCGGTGGGTTCCGGCGACTCCTCGGCGGGGGAGTCCGGGGTGACTTCATCCGTTTCCGACATGGGACGCTCTCACGAAATAGAGGCGGGGGATCCAGGCGCAGCGGGTGGCACCGTCCTTGCCTTCCCAGCAGACCCGGTCGCGGGCCTCGCCTTGGATCCCCTCGCGTGCCGCCATGGCCAGCAGGCCCACCACCGAGCCCAGCCCCTGTTCGGCGGGGTAGGCCTCCAGCACCTCGGCCACCGACACCTGGGGCGTGCGCGCCAGCAGACGGTCCACCTGCGCGCGCAGGCTGCGAAAGTCGATCTCCGACCGGGCCACCAGCTCGCGCACCGTCTCCAGGGAGAGGTTCATGGCATCG
>RFJX01000131.1 GCA_003694425.1 Gammaproteobacteria bacterium | reverse complement strand
GGAATACGTAACCGCCGATCACGACGATGGCGGAGCCGAGCAGATAGAGGAGATTCTCTCTGCCGAGGCGTTGCTGCGGGTCGAGGGGTTTGTGGCGCATGGGCGGGTCGACCGGGTCTGGGTTCGGATACCGGATGCTACCGGACTTGCGGATCCGCGCCCAGCCCCCATCTACAATGGAACAGGGGTGCCGGCTCGGCGGAGGTGTGGCGGATGGAACAGGAAGGCGGGCAGCAGGCAGCGGAACAGCTCCTGCGGGAGGTCGAACAGGAGATCCGGGAGACCGCCCGCTATACGGGCGTATCCGGGTTGAGCGAGGCGGTGAAGGAGGCCCTGCGGACGGTGCCGCGGGACGCCTTCGTCCCGGATGGCGAGCAGCACGCCGCCTGGCTCAACATCCCGTTGCCGATCGGTCATGGCCAGACCATCTCCCAGCCCTACATCGTCGCCCTGATGACCGAGCTGCTGCAGGTCGGGCGGGAGAGCCGGGTGCTGGAGATCGGCGCCGGCTCCGGCTATCAGGCGGCGATCCTCTCCCGCATCGTGGCCGAGGTCTATACGGTGGAGATCGTCCCCGCCCTGGCGGAGCGGGCGAGGAAGCGGCTCGAGGCGCTCGGCTACGACAATGTCCACGTGCGCCAGGGGGACGGCCACCTGGGCTGGCCGGAGCACGCCCCCTACGACGGGGTCATCGTCACCGCGGCCGCGCCTTCCATCCCCACCGCCCTGGTCGAGCAACTGCGGGAGGGACACCGCATGGTGATCCCGATAGGCCGGCCCTGGGGACCGCAGGTGCTGACCCTGCTGGAGAAGGAGGCAGGTGGCCGGATCAGGAGCCGTGAAGTCCTGCCGGTGGCATTCGTACCGATGACCGGAGGGGGCGATGCCGCGGACCGGTAACGGGTGGCTGCGCGCCCTGCTCCTCGGCCTGCTCCTGCCCCTGGTCCTGCCGCTGGCAGCGCAACCGGGGCAGGGGGCGGTAATGGTGCTGCCGCTGGAGGGGACCATAGGCCCGGCCACGGCCGACCTCGTCGCGCGCACCCTGGAGCGGGCGGCCGAGCGCAATGCCGCCCTGCTGGTCCTGCAGATCGACACCCCCGGCGGGCTGGACCTCTCCATGCGCGACATCGTCAAGCGCATCCTCGCCTCGCCGGTCCCGGTGGTCGGTTACGTCGCACCATCGGGTGCCCGGGCCGCCAGCGCCGGCACCTTCATCCTCTACGCCTGCCACGTCGCCGCCATGGCGCCCGGGACCAGCCTCGGCGCCGCCACCCCGGTCCGGATCGGCGGCGGCCCCCCGATCCTCCCGCGGGGAGGGGCGCCGCCGGACGAGGAGGGCCCTGGCAAGAAGGGCGGGCGCGAGGGGAAGGAGGAGGCCCCGTCACCCCCTCCGGATGCGTTGCAGCGCAAGGTGGTCAATGACGCCGTGGCCTATATCCGGGGCCTGGCTGAGTTGCGCGGACGCAATGCGGAATGGGCCGAGCGGGCGGTGCGCGAGGGGGCCAGCCTCCCGGCGCACGAGGCCCTGGCGCTGGGGGTGACGGACCTGGTGGCGCGGGACCTGTCCGATCTCCTGCAGCAGCTCGAGGGTCGCACCGTCACCCTCGCCGGCGAGCCGCGCACGCTCCATGTGACCGGCCTGGAGGTGGAACGGGTGGAACCCGACTGGCGCAGCCGCCTGCTGGCCGTGATCACCAATCCCAACGTCGCCTACCTGCTCCTGATCATCGGGATCTACGGCCTGATCTTCGAATTCTCCAGTCCCGGCGCGATCCTCCCCGGGGTTGCCGGCGGCATCTGCCTGCTGCTGGCCCTGTTCGCGTTCCAGCTGCTGCCGGTCTCCTACGCGGGTCTGGCCCTGGTCCTGCTGGGCGCGGGGCTGATGGTGGCGGAGGCCTTCGTCCCCAGTTTCGGGGTGCTCGGGATCGGCGGGCTGATCGCCTTCGTCATCGGTTCGATCCTGCTGATCGATGTGGACCAGCCCGGCTATGGGATCGAACCCTGGCTGATCGGGGCGGTGGCGCTGTTCAGCGGCCTGTTCTTCATCCTGGTCATCGGCATGGCCGTCAGGGCCCAGCGCAAACCGGTGGTCAGCGGCCGGGAGGAGCTGCTCGGCGCCCGGGGAGTCGCCCTGGAGGATTTCGGGGGACGGGGCAGGGTGCGGGTCCATGGCGAGACCTGGCACGCACTCACCGAGCACCCGCTGCGGCGGGGGCAGGAGGTCCGGGTGACCGGCATCTCCGGCCTGACCCTGCGGGTGGAACCGTTGTCCGGAGCACGAACGGAGGAATCGTCATGATTGCCTATGGTGCCTATACCTTCATCTTTCTGGTCCTGGCCCTGCTGCTGTCGGCCATCCGCATCCTGCGGGAATACCAGCGCGGGGTGGTCTTCACCCTCGGCCGCTTCACCGGGGTGAAGGGGCCGGGGCTGATCATCCTCATCCCGCTGGTCCAGCAGATGGTTCGGGTGGACCTGCGCACGGTGGTGATGGACGTCCCGAGCCAGGATGTGATCTCCCGGGACAACGTCTCGGTCAAGGTCAACGCGGTGGTCTATTTCCGGGTCATCGATCCGGAGAAGGCGATAATCCAGGTGGAGGACTTCTACAGCGCCACCAGCCAGCTGGCGCAGACCACCCTGCGGTCGGTCCTGGGCCAGCACGACCTGGACGAGATGCTGGCCGAGCGCGAGCGGCTCAATGCCGACATCCAGGACGCCCTCGACGTGCAGACCGATGCCTGGGGCATCAAGGTCTCAAACGTCGAGATCAAGCATGTCGATCTGGACGAGAGCATGATCCGGGCGATCGCCAGGCAGGCGGAGGAGGAGCGTTCCCGCCGGGCCAAGGTGATCCATGCGGAGGGCGAGCTGCAGGCGGCCGAGAAGCTCAGTCAGGCCGCCGGGGTCCTGGCGCGGCAGCCCGGCGCGCTGCAGCTTCGCTACCTGCAGACCCTCAAGGAGGTGGCCGGCGAGCGCAGCTCGACCATCGTCTTCCCGTTGCCGCTGGAGCTGATGGAGGGGCTGCTGCGCAGGGGCGCGGGCGATCAGGGACCGTAGCCGCTGCGGTCCCGGTCCGCGAAATCGCAGCCCGCGGCGTAGATGTGCCCCTTGTAGTGGTCCTGCAGCGCCCGGCACAGGTCGGGGCGGTGCAGCCAGCGCCCCTGTGCATCGACACACAGGGAGATGTCGATGGGGCGCTCCTCCTCCTGGTAGATCTCGTAGATGCTGACCTGGGACGGGCCGATGCCGTGCTCCTCCAGGTAGTCGATGAGCCCGCAGATGGTGTCGGAGAAATAGGAGTTGCAGAGCTCCTCTCCCTCCACCACGGGCACTCTCGCCTCGTAGGTATAGGGCAGGTCGGGGTCGTGCTTGGATGCGGGTCCGAGCAGCCGGTCGAGGATCTTCATGGGTTCTGCCTCCCGGCCCGCCGGGTCTCTGGCCGGGCCGCTCTGACAAGTCATGCCCCCGGGAGTTGCAGGGGCTTCACCCCAAGTATAGTACGGATATTCAACCGGGCGGGTCGGCGCCGCCGGTTATCGCCAGCAGCCCGTCGAGGGCGCGCCGGATCCGCCCCGCCCACCCCTCCGGCCTTCCGCAGGCCTTGTCGATCCGGATCACGGCCCTGCCCGGAAGCTGCGCGCCGATGGTCCGGGGAGCGGTGCGGACCAGCAGGCCCCACTGGCTGCGGTAGACCCGGTAGCGCAGCGCGGGGTCGATCTCCTCATAGGCGGAGCTGCCGTAGACGGTGTCAACCAGCGGGTTGTAACGCTCCGCTGCCCTCGCCAGACGGAGGTGATCGAAGCGGCCGGGCCGAGTCAGGGGATGGACCGAGACGGTGCTCTGCCCCCCTTCTCCCCCCTCCGGGTGGCGGCTCTCCAGCCGCTCCAGCCGGTAGCGGGCATCCAGCCCGAGGAGATTGGCCCACGGTTTCCATTTCAGGAACCGGGCGTCGAGCCGCCACTGCTCCCCTTCCAGCTCGAAGGTGCGGGGATGGCAGCGGTCCCCGGTCGCGAGGGTGGCGCGCCACCGTCCCGGTCCCAGCGGGTCGAAGGTGAGTTCGGCGATCAGGCTCTCGGCGCCGAGCCGCTCCCAGGTACGCAGCGAGAGCCCGCCGAGCAGGAGGACCGTGACCGCCAGGGCGATCAGGAGGGCCAGGAGCAGGCGCAGCGGGCGGGGTCGCATCACCCTACAGGGCCAGCAGCACCCCGCCCAGGGCGAGGCGGTAGAGGACGAAGGGCAGCAGGCTCATGCGGGCGATCAGGGCCAGGAAGAGGTGGATGCAGAGATAGGCGCTGGCCGCCGAGAGCAGGACGATGAGCAGGGTGTCGCCCCAGGGGGCGTCCATCCCCTCCCGCAGCAGGGTCAGGCCCTGGTAGCCGCCGGCCAGGGCGATGATCGGGATCGAGAGCAGGAAGGAGAAGCGGGCCGAGGCCTCCCGCGACAGGCCGAGGAACAGCCCCGCCGTGATGGTGATGCCCGAGCGCGAGGTGCCCGGGACCAGGGCCAGGGCCTGGGCCAGGCCGATGAGCAGGACCTCGCGCCAGCCGATGGTCTCCAGCGGCCGGCCGCGGTCCCGCCCGCGGTGGTCGGCGGCCCCGAGGAGGAGACCGAAACCGATGGTGGCGGCGGCAATCACGGAGGTCGAGCGCAGGGTGGTCTCGACCACGTCGTGCAGCAGCAGGCCGGCCAGGGCCGCCGGCACGGTCGCCACCAGCACGCCCCAGGCCAGCCGCGCCTCCCTCTCCCCTCCCCGCCGGGCGAGGGAATCCAGCCACGCCCTTCCCAGGCGCGCGAGGTCCTGCCGGAAATAGAGGCAGACCGCCAGCAGGGTGCCGACATGGGCCGCCACGTCGAGGGCCAGTCCCTGGTCCTTCCAGTCGAGCAGGCGGGGCAGCAGGATCAGGTGGGCGGAGCTGGAGATGGGGAGGAATTCGGTGAATCCCTGCAGCAGTCCCAGGGCGACGAGATGGCTCAGGGGCATGGCGTGCGCCTCGCGGGGCGGGCCGGGGCGTGGCATGTGACGTGCACTGGCTGGTTCTCCACGGTCAGACGGGCAGGAACACGGCGGTGGCCATGTTCTGGATCACCTTCTTGATCACCCGGTTGCTGCTGTCGGCGATTATCTCGGCGATTGTATCCTGCAGACTGATCAGCTTGCCGAAGAGCCGCTCGTAGCTGAGGTTGGCCGGCTCGCCCGGGAGCGAGTTGCTCAGCAGCAGGGGGGTGCCGTTGCCGTCGCTGCTGTTGCTGAGCTTCCACACCGCGATCTCGATGTTGCGGGCGCTGTTGTAGAGCTTCTGCGGATCGAGCTGGCTGTAGAACCAGAATTCGGTGCGATTGCCGTAGGCATCCATCAGCATCCCTTTCATCCCGGCCACCAGGGCCACTACCCGGTCCCCCGGGTAGGCCGGGTCGAGCGCCAGACGGATGCAGTCGATCCCCCTGCGTCCTGCGAACTCCGGATAGTCCGGGACCCGGCCGTCGGCGAACAGCTCCCGGCGGCGCTGTTCGATGGTGGCTCCGGGGTGGCGGTGGAGCTGGACCGGGTTGCGCTTGTAGAGCTTCACCATCAGGGTCTCCAGATGGCGCAGGGCGCGGCGCTGGTGTACCTCGACCACGGTATCGATGTCCCCCTTGGCGAGCCGTTCGATGGTGAACTGCCGGCGCGGCGGCCCGTCGCCAGTGGCGGGTTTCGTCGCGCTGACGCAGCCGCCCAGCAGCAGGGGGACCAGCAGCAGGCTACAGCGCATGGCGGCGATCGAAGCGGTCGAAGCCCGGAACCGCCCCGGCGAGATTGCGGCTCAGCGCCATCACCTTGAACCGTTCCCCCATCTCCCCCGGGTGGGTGAGGCGGTGCAGCTCGGCGAGCCGCAGTGCCCGTTCCCGATCCGGCAGCTCCATCAGGCCAGCCGTCACCTCCTCCAGCCCGCAGTCGATGAGGAAGTGGGCCTGACTGGCGAAGCCGCTGACCTCCAGTCCGCAGGCGTCGGCGGCCTCGGCCAGGGCGGTGAAATCGACGAAGGCGGAGAGATCGATCAGGCCCGGCAGCGCCAGTGGCTGATCGAAGCCGCGCTGACGATAGTGGCAGATGAGCGTCCCCTCCCGGCGCTGGGGATGGTAGTACTCGGTGCGGGGATAGCCGTAGTCGATGAACAGGGCCGCGCCCCGTCGCAGCGCGCGGGTCTGCTGCTCCAGCCAGCGGGGCAGATCGAGCGCGATCTCGCTGCGGTAGCCGACCGGCAGCTCCAGTCCCAGTCGCGACCAGGCGGCCTCGAGGCGGGGATCCGGCCCGCCGGCGCTCCGCCAGGCAAGGGCGCCGCCGGTCAGGGTCACTCCGAGCAGGCGGGGACCTTCGGGGGTGATCTCGAAGCGCTCCACCGGCAGTGCGTCCAGCACCTCGTTGGCCAGGATCACCCCGTCGAACGGGGCCTCCGGCGGACCTTCCAGCCAGCTCACCCGCGCGTACAGCCCGGGTGGCAGGGCCTCGCGGAGCCGCTGCTGCTGGCGTTCACGCAGGGCCCGGCTGCGGTCGACGATGAGGTAGCGCCGCGGCGCCGCCCCCAGGCGCTCGAGTTCCGGCAGCAGCGCGGCCGCCAGGGCGCCGCTGCCGGCCCCGATCTCGAGCAGATCACCCCCGGTCTCCGTCAGCAGGGGGAGGCAGCAGCGGGCCAGCGAGGCGGCGTACACCGGCCCGAGTTCCGGCGCGGTGACGAAGTCACCGCCCGCGCCAAAACCGACCGTCCCGCTGGCGTAGTAGCCCAGACGGGGATGGTAGAGGGCCAGCTCCATGTAGCGCGAGAAGGGGATCCACCCGCCGCGGCGATCGATCTCCGCGGCCATCTCCTCCAGCAGCCGGTCGCTGCGCCGCCGCTCCGGGTCCGCAGGCCGGGGCATTCCGCCAGACCGTTGCGTCATTCGTTGTCCCGTCATCCGCTCCAGGGGTCTGCCAGGGTGTCCGTTGCCCGGCACCCGGTGGCATATCGGGTCCGGCCCGGCGTAGGATCAGGCCAGCAGACCGGGAGAACCAGTTTGAAAAAGGGAAATGATACCGGCCCCGCCGGTGGCGGGACAGCCCTGGTCACCGGAGGCGCCCTGCGGATCGGCGAGGCGATCGTCCGGGAGCTGCACGAGGCCGGGATGCGGGTCTGGATCCATCATCATCGCAGCGGCGAGGCGGCCACCGCGCTGGCCCGTGAGCTGGAGGCGCGGCGCCCGGGCAGCGCCGTAACGGTCGCAGGTGACCTGGCCGACCCCGGTACCCCGGAGCGGGTCATCGCCGCCCTGGCCGGTGAGGGTCTCGATCTGCTGGTCAACAATGCCTCCCTGTTCCGGCCCGCCCTGCTGGAGGCGATCGACCTGGCCGAGTGGGAGGCGGTGATGGGGGTCAACCTG
>RFJX01000130.1 GCA_003694425.1 Gammaproteobacteria bacterium | reverse complement strand
GTCCCTTGATGGACCCATCGATGCCGGCGAGGAGGTCGTCGACCGGCCGCTCCACCGAGGTGGAGTCGCGCTCGTCGAAGCCCGCCATGGCCTGCAGAACGAGGGCGGCGTCGGCCGCGCTGACCGCCATCACCCCGCCCTGGTCGAGGCTGGAGGCGAAGGCGATCATGCCCCAGCGCGAGACCCGGCCGTAGCTGGGCTTGATCCCGGTGATCCCGGTCAGGGCCGCGGGCTGGCGGATGGAGCCGCCGGTGTCGGTGCCGGTGGCGACCGGGGCCAGCCGGGCGGCGACTGCCGCGGCCGAGCCGCCGGAGGAGCCGCCGGGGACCCGGTGGGTGTCCCACGGATTGCGTACCGGGCCATAGAAGGAGGTCTCGCTGGAGGAGCCCATGGCGAACTCGTCCATGTTGGTCTTGCCGAGCAGTACCATGCCGGCCTCGCTGAGCCGCGAGACCACGGTGGCGTCGTAGGGGGCGATGAAGTTCTCCAGCATCCTCGAGGCACAGCTGGTGAGCACACCGTCGGTACAGAAGATGTCCTTGTGGGCGATGGGCAGTCCGGTCAGAGGACCCGCCTGACCGGCGGCCCGGAGCCGATCGGCCCGGCGCGCCTGCTCCAGCGCCAGCTCCCCGGTGACGGTGATGAAGCTGTTGAGCGTGCTGTCGTGGCGCTCGATCCGCTCCAGGTAGTGGCGGGTGAGCTCTTCGGAGGAGAATTCTCCTTCGCGGAGGGCCGAGCAGAGCTCGGTCAGGGTCTTGTCGTGCATGGTTTTCCGGATCGCAAGGGGCTATTCGATGACCCTGGGAACCAGGTAGAGACCATCTTCCACCGCCGGCGCGATGGACTGGAATTTCTCCCGCTGGTCCGTCTCGGTCACCACGTCATCGCGCAGGCGGGCGGAGAGGTCCAGGGGATGGGCCATGGGTTCGACCCCTTCCGTCGGAGCCTGATCCATCTTGGCGACGAAGTCGATGATTGCGGAGAGGTGGCGAGTCAGTTCGTTGAGGCGGGGCTGCTCGATCTGCAACCGGGCCAGCTCGGCGATCCGCGCCACATCCTCCTTTCCCAGCGACATAAGGAGCTCCTTCTTAACAATTGAAAACAAATGACAAACGCGTGATATCGCCCTTGCCCAACGATCGGTACGCTGATACATTAGGTGTGTTCAGGGCAGCCCACGCGAGGCGGGTAATGATAACAGCAGACCACGGAAAATGTCTGTCGCTCGCCACAACAGAAGGCCCGCGGGGATGGCGGGCCGACAGAACGATATCGGCAGGGGTGATTCAGTCAGGCCTGTGGCCGGGCAGCGGCGCCGGAGGGGCGCGTCGCAGCCGGGCCACGCAACGAGACAGCCAATTCAATGCTTAACAGACTACGCGGGATCTTCTCCAACGACCTTTCGATCGATCTGGGCACCGCCAACACCCTGGTCTATGTCCGGGGCAAGGGGATCGTGCTGGACGAGCCCTCCGTGGTCGCGATCCGTGAGGGTCACGACCGTTCCAGCATGAAGGCCATTGCCGCGGTGGGCGCGGAGGCCAAGCGCATGCTCGGCCGCACGCCCGGCAACATCACCGCCATCCGCCCGCTGAAGGACGGAGTGATCGCCGACTTCACCGTCACCGAGAAGATGCTCCAGTACTTCATCCACAAGGTGCACGGCAACCGCTTCCTCAAGCCCAGCCCCCGGGTCCTGGTCTGCGTGCCCTGCGGCTCCACCCAGGTCGAGCGCAGGGCCATCCAGGAGTCGGCCGCCGGCGCCGGTGCGCGGGAGGTCTACCTGGCCGAGGAGCCCATGCTCGCCGCGATCGGCGCCGGGATGCCGGTCAGCGATGCCAGCGGATCGATGGTGCTGGACATTGGCGGCGGGACCACGGAGGTGGCGGTCATCTCCCTGAACGGGATCGTCTATGCCGATTCGGTCCGGATCGGCGGTGACCGCTTCGACGATGCCATCATCAACTACGTCCGCCGCAACTACGGCACCCTGATCGGGGATGCCACCGCAGAGCGCATCAAGCAGGAGATCGGCTGCGCCTATCCCGGCAACGAGGTGCTGGAGATGGAGGTCCGCGGGCGCAACCTGGCCGAGGGGATCCCGCGCAGCTTCACCCTCAACAGCAACGAGATCCTGGAGGCGCTGCAGGAGCCGCTGGCCGGGATCGTCGGCGCGGTCAAGACGGCACTGGAGAAGACCCCGCCCGAGCTGGGATCCGATGTCGCCGAGCGCGGCATGGTCCTTACCGGGGGCGGCGCGCTGTTGCGGGACATCGACAAGCTGCTGATGGAGGAGACCGGCCTGCCGGTACTGATCGCGGAGGACCCGCTGACCTGCGTGGCCCGCGGTGGCGGCCGCTATCTCGAAATGATAGAGGAGTATGGTACCGACATCCTGACGACGGGTGCGTTGACCTGAGCTATCATTGACACTGACCGGAACGGAGGGGAAACCATAAAACCGCTCTTCCTCAAGACCGGCTCTCTGGCGTTGCGACTGGTGCTGTGCGTGGTCCTGTCGCTGCTGCTCATGGTCCTGGACCACCGCTATACCTATGTCGAGGGGATCCGGAGCACCCTCTCCGCGGTGGTCTACCCCATCCGTTTCCTGGTGGACCTGCCCGTCGAAGGGGGCCGGTGGCTGAGCGAGACCCTCGCCACCCGGAGCCGGCTGCTGGCCGAGAACAAGGCCCTGCGCCGGGAAAATCTGATGCTGCGTTCCCGGTTCCAGAAATTCGCCTCCCTCAGCCAGGAGAACAGGCGCCTGCGCGCCCTGCTCGATTCCGCCCAGCGGGTCGGCGAGCGGGTCCTGCTGGCCGACCTGATGGCCGCCGACCTCGAGCCGGGACGGCAGCAGATCGTCCTCGACAAGGGCAGCAGGGACGGAGTCTATCCGGGCCAGCCGCTGGTCGACGACAACGGCGTGATGGGCCAGATCCGGCATGTCGGCCCCTTTTCCAGCACGGCGCTGCTGCTCACCGATCCTGCCCATGCCATCCCGGTGCAGGTCAACCGCACCGGGCTGCGGGCCATCGCCGCCGGTACCGGCGAAGGACTGCTGAAGGTCGACTACGTCCCGGTCAGCGCCGATATCCGGGAGGGTGACCAGCTCATCAGCTCGGGCCTGGGTGGCCGTTTCCCGGCCGGCTACCCGGTGGCGGTGGTGACGGCGGTCTCCCGTGACACGGGAGAGGCCTATGCCCGCATCGTCGCCAGGCCCAATGCCCGCCTGCAGCTGGCGCAGCATGTGCTGCTGGTCTGGCCGGAGGTGAAGCCCGACCATGTTGACGCCCTCACCCTGGGGGAGAAATCCAGATGAACCACCTGCAGCGCCATCAGGGTGGCTGGGCCATCGCCCTCTCGCTCTTCGTCGCCCTGCTGCTGGCGGCGATGCCAATGCCGGACTGGGCCGCGAGCTGGCGCCCGGAATGGGTCGCCATGGTACTCATCTACTGGTGCATGGCGATGCCCGGCAGGGTGGGGATCTGGACCGGGTGGATGCTCGGTCTGGTGCTGGACGTGCTCCAGGGCGGCCTGCTGGGGCAGCATTCCATCGGCCTTTCCCTGGTCGCCTTCATCACCCTGGGACTGCACAAGCGGCTGCGGGTCTCGCCCCTGCTGCAGCAGGCGCTGGCAGTCGCCCTGATGCTGGTGCTCTATCGTCTCATCTGGCTCTGGATCGGCGTGGTGACGGGGCAGCAGGCGGAGCGGTCGTTGGTCTGGCTGCCGGCCCTCTCCAGCATGTTGCTGTGGCCCTGGCTGTTCATCCTGTTGCGGGACCTGCGCCGGCGCGCCAGCGTGCGTTGAGGCCGCCGAAGTCCTCACCGGGGACCGTTACCGCCTGGTGATTTCCTCCCATCTCATGCTCAAGGACGTGCGCCGTGAGGCGCAGGTCTTCCGCCGGCGGGTGCTGCAGGCGCTGGCCGCCGTCGTGCTGCTGATCGGCATCCTGCTGGCACGGCTGGTCTATCTCCAGATCATCAGCCACCAGCACTACTCCACCCTCAGCGAGGAGAATCGCCTGCGGATCGAGCCGCTCGCGCCCCCCCGCGGACTCATCTACAGCCGGGACGGGGAGTTGCTGGCCGAGAACTGGCCCACCTATGTGCTGGAGATCACCCCCGAGGCGGTGCCCGACATGGAACAGACCCTGGAACGGCTCGCCGGCCTGATCCGGATCACGCCACAGGACCTCGAGGATTTCCGCAGCGACCTGGGACGCAAGCGCCGCTTCCAGCAGGTGGTGCTGCGCGAGAACCTCACCCCGGAGGAAGTGGCCCGCTTTGCCGTGAATCGCTATCAGTTCCACGGGGTCGAGGTCGTACCCCGGCTTGCCCGTCACTATCCGGCAGGCGCCCCCTTTTCCCACCTGCTCGGCTACGTGGGGCGCATCAATGAGCGGGAGCTGCGGGAACTGGACCCGGGCGCCTATGCCGCCACCCGGCAGATCGGCAAGACCGGGGTGGAGCGGCGGTACGAAGCCCTGCTGCACGGGCAGGTCGGCTATCAGCAGGTCGAGATCAATGCCCAGGGCAGGACCCTGCGGGTGGTCAGCCGGACCCCGCCGCGGGCGGGCTACAATCTCCATCTGACCATCGATGCCGGACTCCAGAGGGAGGCGTTCGGGGCGCTGGCCGGTCGTCGCGGCGCCATCGTCGCCCTCGAACCGGAGAGCGGGGAGGTACTGGCCATGGTCAGCGCACCGGGCTTCGACCCCAATCTCTTCGCCCGCGGGATCGACCGCCGCAGTTATCACCTGCTGCGGGATTCACCCGACCGGCCGCTGTTCAACCGTGCCCTCAACGGCCAGTATCCGCCCGGCTCCACCATCAAGCCCCTGCTCGGACTGGCCGCCCTGAGCCTGGGGGTACGACGGCCTCAGGATCGCAGCTGGTGCCCCGGCTGGTTCACCCTCCCCGGCCACAGCCGCCGCTATCGCTGCTGGAAGAAGACCGGCCATGGTCATGTCGACCTGACGAGCGCCATCGTCGAATCGTGCGATGTCTATTTCTACGAGCTGGCGCAAGACCTGGGCATCGACCGGCTGGAGCAGGCCCTGCGGGACTTCGGCCTGGGCAGCCCGACCGGGATCGACCTCCCGGGGGAGAGCGGTGGCCTGGTGCCCTCCCGCGCCTGGAAGAGGCGGGTCCGCAACCAGCCCTGGTATCCGGGGGAGACCCTCATTGCCGGGATAGGCCAGGGCTACCTCCTGACCACCCCGCTGCAGCTCGCCTTCGCCACGGCCCAGCTTGCGGCCCGGGGCCATGCCGCCCTGCCCCGGGTGCTCGCCAGGGCCGCCGCGCCTGACGGTTCCTCCCCAGAGGACACCCCTCCGGTACCTGCAGAGCGCCACCCCAAAGCCCGGGAGAGCCACTGGAAGGTGGTGACCAAAGCCATGCATGAGGTGGTGCAGGGGCGGCGCGGTACCGCCCGGCGCAGTGGTGCCGGGACGGCCTATGCCTGGGCCGGCAAGACCGGCACCGCCCAGGTCTACGGCCTGCCACAGGAAGAGGCGGAGAAGGTCGACCCGGAAGAGGTCGCGGAGCGACTTCGGGACCATGCCCTGTTCATCGCCTTCGCCCCGCTGGAACACCCCCGCATCGCGCTGGCCATCATCGTGGAGAACGGCGGCAGCGGCAGCGCCACCGCTGCGCCGATCGCCCGGCGCCTGCTCGACTACTATCTGGCCCGGACAGAGGAGGCAGGAGAATGAGACAGCGCCAGCTCAGCGCGCTGGGCAGGATCCATATCGACGGCCCGCTCCTGACCGTGGTGCTGCTCCTGTGCGGACTCGGCCTGCTGGTGCTCTACAGTGCCAGCGGCCAGGACACCGGAACGGTGATCCGGCAGGCGGTGCGCATGGGGATGGGGCTGGCGGTGATGATTGCGGTGGCCCAGGTCCCTCCCCACCGGATGGCGGACTGGGCACCCTGGCTCTACCTGGCCGGCCTGGTCATGCTGCTGGCAGTGCTGCTGATAGGCCATACCGGCAAGGGGGCGCAGCGCTGGCTCGATCTGGGGCTGTTCCGCTTCCAGCCCTCGGAGCTCATGAAGCTGGCGGTCCCGATGGTGGTGGCCTGGTACTATCACGACCGGCCGCTGCCGCCGAACGGGCGCCGGGTCGCCATCGCGGGGGTTGTCATCCTCGTTCCCTGCCTGCTGATCGCCAAGCAGCCGGACCTCGGGACCGCCCTGCTGATCGGCGCCGCCGGATTCTTCGTCATGTTCCTCGCGGGACTCAGCTGGCGGTTCATCGGACTGCTGGGGCTCGCCGGACTGGGTTCGCTGCCCCTGCTGTGGTACCTGATGCGCGACTATCAGCGCCAGCGGGTGCTGACCCTGCTGGACCCCCAGCGGGACCCGCTGGGCTCCGGTTATCACATCATCCAGTCCCAGATCGCCGTCGGCTCCGGGGGGCTCTACGGCAAGGGTTGGCTCAACGGCACGCAGTCGCATCTGGAGTTCCTCCCCGAGGGCTCGACCGACTTCATCTTCGCCGTCTTCAGCGAGGAGTTCGGTCTGCTCGGGGTGTTGCTGCTGCTCTCGCTCTACGCCTTCGTCATCCTGCGCGGGCTCTACATCGCCAGTGCGGCGCAGGGGACCTTCGGCCGGTTGCTGGCCGGCAGCCTCAGCCTGACCCTGTTCATCTACATCTTCGTCAATATCGGCATGGTCATCGGCCAGTTGCCGGTGGTCGGCGTGCCCCTTCCGCTGATCAGCTATGGCGGGACCTCACTGGTGACGATGATGGCCGGTTTCGGTATCCTGATGTCGATTCACACCCACCGCCGTCTGGTCTCCATGTGATTGCCCCTCTGCCCGCATATCGTCACGCAGCCGGGAGGTCCCGCCGGGCTCCCTTGCTGCTCCTGCTCGCCACCCTGCTGCTGTCCCCCGGCCCCTCCCGCGCCGAGGCCTTGAGGGGTGCGGAGGTGGACGCTTTCATCGCCAGGATGGCGCAGGAGCATGGCTTTGCCCCCGGTCAGTTGCGGGCGGTCTTGTCCCGTGCCCGGATCGAGCAGCGTATCCTGGACGCCATCTCGCGCCCGGCCGAGGCCAAGCCCTGGCACGAATACCGCCGCATCTTCCTCACCCCGGCGCGGATGGAGCAGGGGGTCGCGTTCGCCCGTCGTCACGCCGGCCTGCTGGAACAGGCGGAGCGGCGCTGGGGCGTGCCCCCGGAGGTCATCACCGCCATCATCGGGGTGGAGACCTTCTACGGCCGCCACACCGGCGGCTACCGGGTGATCGACGCCCTCAGCACCCTGGCCTTTGCCTATCCCCCCCGCAGCGGTTTCTTCCGCCGGGAGCTGGAGCAGTTCCTGTTGCTGACGCGCGACGCCGGGCTGGACCCGCTGCAACCGACCGGCTCCTATGCCGGCGCGATGGGCATACCCCAGTTCATGCCCAGCAGTTACCGGAGCTACGCGGTTGACTTCGACGGTGACGGTGTGGCCGACATCTGGCAGGACCCCGGGGATGCCATCGCCAGTGTCGCCAACTATCTCGGACGCCACGGCTGGCGGCGGGGAGGGCCGGTGGCGGTTCCGGTCCGGGGGGTTCCTCCACAGGCGGTGCTCGACCGGGGTCTGGAGCCCCACACCCCCCTTTCCCGCCTGCGCCTGCTCGGGATCTCGCCAGACCGTGAGGTGCCCGGGGATCCCGAGGCGGCGGTGATCGCTCTGCAACAGCCGGACCACCTGGAATACTGGTTCGGCTTCCGGAATTTCCATGTCATCACCCGGTACAACCGCAGCCCGCTCTATGCCATGGCGGTCTGGCAGCTCGCGGAGCGGATCCGGGAAGGACTGGGGCGATGAGTCCGTGCACGCGGGGGTGTACGGGGCCGGCCAGGCGGTGGCGTGGCTGCCTCCTGCCGGGACTCCTCCTGCTGGTCCTGCTTCTTCCCGGTTGCGGCATGGTCGAGGTGCAGGACGGCCTGCCACAGGCACCACGGGATGTCTCCGGCATTCCCGACGCGGTCCCCAGGGCCGAGCCGCGCAGTCGCTATGGCAATCCGGAATCCTACGAGGTGCTGGGGCACCGCTATTACGTGATGCAGGATGCCCGGGGCTATGTCGAGCGGGGCATCGCCTCCTGGTACGGTACCAAGTTCCACGGGCGGCGTACCTCCAGCGGAGAGCCCTACGACATGTACCGGATGACCGCCGCGCACAAGACCCTGCCGCTGCCCACCTATGTGCAGGTCACCAATCTGCGCAACGGCCGCAGCGTCGTGGTGCGGGTCAATGACCGCGGCCCCTTCCACGACAACCGGATCATCGACCTCTCCTACGCCGCGGCGCTCAAGCTCGGCATGATCGATACCGGTACCGCGCCGGTGGAGGTACGGGCGCTGGAACCCGGCCGGCCACGGCCGCAGGTGGCCTCCATCCGTCCCCATCCCGGGCTGCAGTACCATGTGCAGGTCGGTGCCTTCCACGAACGGACCAATGCCGAGCGTCTGCAACAGCGCCTGAGCCGGTTGCTGCAGGTTGCGGTGTCGATCCGGGAGGCCCGGGTGGAGGGCCGGCCCCTGTACCGGGTGTTGCTCGGCCCCCTTCCCGGCGTGGCGGCCTCCGACCGGCTGATCGAATCGCTGAAGTCGCTGGGGATCGAGGAGCACCACCTCGTCTTCAACTGATGTTTCACCCGTTCAACCAACTCCGGGAGGAAAAATTGAGACTCCTTTGTTCCATCCTGCTCGCCCTGCTGGCCCTCGATGTCTTCGCGGTCGTGCCGCCACCCCCTCCGATCAATGCCCGGGCCTATGTCCTGACCGATTTCCATACCGGGAAGGTCCTGGCGGGGTCGCATGCCGACGAGAGGATGGAGCCGGCCAGCATCACCAAGGTGATGACCGCCTATGTGGTGGCGGAGGAGCTGAAGGCCGGTCATGTCAGGCCGGACGACCCGGTGCCGGTGAGCGAGAAGGCCTGGCGCATGGAAGGATCACGGATGTTCATCGAGGTGGGAGACACCGTCCCCCTGAAGACCCTGCTCGAGGGGATGATCGTCCAGTCCGGCAACGACGCCAGCGTGGCCCTGGCCGAATATGTCGCCGGTTCCGAGGAGGCCTTTGCGGCGCTCATGAACCAGGCGGCGCAGCGGCTCGGGATGACGAACAGCCATTTCGCCAACAGTACCGGTCTGCCGGACCCGGAGCACTACACCACCGCCCACGACATCGCCCGGCTGTCCGCGGCCCTGATCCGGGACCACCCGGAGATCTACGGCCTCTTTTCCGTTCGCGAGATGACCTGGAACGGGATCCGCCAGCACAACCGCAACCGCCTGCTGTGGCGCGATCCCAGCGTGGACGGCATCAAGACCGGTCATACCTCGAGCGCCGGCTACTGCCTGGCCGCCTCCGCCGAGCGCAACGGCATGCGCCTGATCTCGGTGGTGTTCGGGACCGAAAGCGAAAAGGCCAGGGAGCGGGCCACCCAGGCCCTGCTCAATTACGGCTTCCGCTTCTTCGAGACCCGCCGACTCTACGACGCGGGTCAGGAGATCGGCCGGGCACCGGTCTGGATGGGGGTGGAGGAGGAGGTTCCCTTCGGCCTGCAGGAGGAGCTCTGGCTCACCCTGGGCAGGGGAGATTTCCAGCGGCTCAAGGCCACGGTGGAGCTTCAGGACCCGTTGCTGGCCCCGGTGGCGCAGGGACAGACCATCGGCCGGCTGAAGCTGGCCGTGGAGCAGGAAGTGGTCGGCGATCACCCGCTGGCGGCCCTGAAGTCCGTGGAAGAGGGCGGGCTGTGGAAGAAGGCCAGGGACCAGGTCCGGCTGTGGTTGCGCTGAGCATGCCGCCGCTGCCCGTATCCTCAGGCTGAGCGGATGAGCACGGTCTGGCTCAACGACCGTTTCCTGCCCGCGGAGCAGGCCCGGGTGTCGGTCCTCGATCGGGGCTTCCTCTTCGGTGACGGGGTCTACGAGGTGATCCCCGTCTACGGGGGCCGGCCCTTCCGTCTGCAGCGCCATCTGCGGCGTCTGGAACGCTCCCTGGCCGCCGTGGGGATCGACAATCCGGCCACCCGCGACCAATGGACTGCCCGGATCGATGAACTGGTCGAACGCAACGGGGGAGGCGATCAGGGGGTCTATCTGCAGGTGACCCGGGGGGTGGCGCCGCGCCAGCACGTGCCGGAAGGGGAGCTCGAGCCCACGGTGCTTCTGATGAGCAATCCGCTGCCACCCCGCAGCGGGATCGCCAGGGTGAGCGCGGTGACTCTGCCGGATGACCGCTGGGGTCACTGCGACATCAAGTCGATTGCCCTGCTCGCCAGCGTACTGTTGCGGATCCGGGCGCGAGGGGAAGGGGCCGGCGAGGCGATCCTGCTCCGCGACGGCGAACTCACCGAAGGGGCGGCGAGCAATGTCTTCACGGTCCTGGACGGGGTGGTGGTCACCCCTCCGGTCAGCCCCCGGCTGCTGCCCGGGATCACCCGCGAGGTGCTGCTGGAACTGTTGCGCAAGGCGGGGATCGAGGCCGAGGAGCGGCCGGTGAGCGAGCAGGAGCTGCGGAATGCCCGGGAAATCTGGCTGACCAGCTCCACCCAGGAGATCACCGCGGTTACCATGCTGGACGGAAGGGAGATTGGAGATGGACGACCCGGACCGACGTGCCGCAGGGCCGATGAGCTCTATCAGGAATACAAGCGCCTGCAGGTGGAGTAGGGTCTGGCTGCTCCTGCTGGGACTGGCGGGGACGGCCTGCCAGGCCGCCCCGCTGCGGTTCGGCCCGGCGCAGGAGACGGGATGGGAGCCGGGGCGGCCGCTCCAGGGGCCGATGACCCCGATCTCCCTGCGGGATGGGCGCCTGACCCTCTTTCTTGGCACCGCCCCTGATGGCAGGGGCTGGATCGCAACGGCCGATGGAGGACGGCGCTGGACCTTCCACCCGCTGCCCCCGGAAACGCTCCCCGCCGGGGCGGTGAGCCGGATCACACTGGGCGGGGATGGCCGATCCGATCTGCTCATCCTGCGCAGGGACCTGCTGGACCTGGTCATCGCCCCGGAGCGGGAGCAGCCGGAGATCGATCGCATCGGGTTGCCCGGGCTCCGGGCCGTCGCCACCGGGGACCTGGACGGTGACGGACAGACCGATCTCTATCTCGCCTTCGAAGAAGGCAGGGACCGGACCTGGTTCCATCAGGGGCGGGTCGATCTCCGCGGCGTTCCGGATTTCAGCGAGACGATGGTGGAAGAGGAGCTGCCCGGCGTGCTCGGTGTGGAACTGCTGGACCTGGATGCGGACGGGGACCTGGACCTGGTCCGGGGCCAGCAGGGCGGGGTCGCCATCCTCTACAACAACGGGCTGGGCCGCTTCTCCCGGCTCAATCTGGACGCGGCCCTGATCGGCGGCTGCCGGCGGGCCCTGAGCCTCGATGCCGATGGCGACGGACTGGTGGACCTGCTCCTGCACGGGGGTTGTCCGGGCGCATTGCTGATGAACCGCGGCCGCTTGCGCTTCGAACGGCGCGGGTTGCCCCTCCCCGGTCTGGCGGAGGGCGAGTCGCGACTCCTGCAGTGGGGCGATCCCGACAACGACGGTCACCCCGACCTGCTGCTCCTGCGCCAGGGCGAGCTGTTGCTGATACCGCTGCGTGGCGGTCGGGCAGGGCCGCCCCGGACGCTGCGGCAGGGGGTCTCGCACGCCCGGCTGCTGGACCTGGACGGGGACGGCTGGGAGGACCTGCTGGCGCGGAACCTCGAGGGCCGGCCGCTGGTGCGTTACCAGGAGCCGGGAAGGGCCCACTGGCTCGGCGTGCGCCTGGCGGCCAGGCGGGCCGCCGCGCCGGAGGGGGCGACGCTGCTGGTGGTCCGCCGCGACGGGGGCCGCAACGCGGTCCAGCTCACCAGCGCCTCCCTGCTGGGGGACCGCCTGCGGGTGGGGCTCGGCAGGCTTTCCCAGGTCGACCTGGCCGTCATCGACTGGCCCTCCGGCATGCGCAGCTCTCTGGCGCCGCCGCTGCTGGACCACTATAGTCGGATCAGTGAGCCGGAGCCGCGGCATCGGCCCCCCGTCTACAGGCGTCCCGGACAGACCGTCCGGAGCCGCCTGACCGGCGGAGTGTGCCGCTGAGCCGCGGGACCGCCACGATGGAGCGGGTGTCGCAGGTGTCCGCCCGCCGGAAGTTTGGCCACGACAGAGGAGTGACGAACCCATGAGCGCAATCCGGATCACCGAGCTGCTGGGCGATGGTATCGGACCCGAGCTGCATCGGTCGCTGCACCAGGTGGTGGAGGTGCTGCCGCTGGAATTCGAATTCGAGCCCATCGACTTCTCGCTGGAGAATCGCGAGCGGCGGGATCGCGACCTGTTCGAGGAGGCCTACGAGTCGATGAACCGCAACAAGCTGGCGATCAAGTACCCGACGGTGACCAGGACCATCAGCCCCAACGCCATCCTGCGGCGGCTGTGCAACTTCAGCGTGATCCTGCGCCCGGTGATCTCCATCCCCGGGATCGCCTCCAACTTCAAGGAGGACGTCTTTCTCTACATCGTGCGCATCGCCACCGGCGGCACCTACGACGACCCGGGCCGGCGCATCGGCCGCGACTCGGCGATCTCCATCCGCATCGTCGAGGGGGACCCCTGCCGCCACGCCGCCAAGTTCGCCTTCCGCCTGGCCCGGGACAAGGGGCTGACCATGACCTCCTCCTCCAAGCACACCATCCAGAAGGCGACCGACGGGCTGTTCGAGTCGATCGTGGACATGGTGCACGAGGAGTTCCAGGACGTGCCGCACAAGCGGGAGCTGTTCGACGCCCTGCTGGCCAAGATCATCCTGCACCCGCACGACTTCCAGGTGATCCTGGTCCTCAACGAGTATGGCGATTTCCTCTCCGACATGGCCGGTGGCCTGGTAGGGTCCATCGGCACCACCGCCAGCGGTACCTTCAGCTTCTCCGAAGACGACGAGGTGGACATCGCCATGTTCGACCCGGCAGGCGGCACCGCTCCCGACATCGCCGGACAGGACAAGTGCAATCCGACCGCCATCCTCTTCGCCCTGGGGATGCTGCTCGATCACATCGGCCACTACGAGCTGGGCCACGCCCTGCGCCTGGCGATCCTCGGGGCCATCCGCGACGGGCAATGCACGGCCGACATCGGCGGCACCCTCTCCTGCAGCGGTTTCACCCAGGTGGTGGTGGAACGGCTGCAGAGGGAGCTGCCACAGGCCGGATAGATGCGCCCTTCAGCTGCGCAGGCCGGTGCCCCGGCGCAGCAGGTGGAGGCTGAGCAGGGTCAGGGCCAGGATGAAGCCGGTGATGATCAGGAGGGCCCGGTCGATGGGGATGTCGGTGACCCCCAGCATCCCGTAGCGGAAGGCGTTCACCATGTAGAGGATGGGATTGCCCAGGGAGACCCGCTGCCAGAATTGCGGCAGCAGGTCGATGGAGTAGAACACGCCGCCCAGATAGGTGAGCGGCGTGAGCACGAAGGTCGGCACGATGGAGATGTCGTCGAACTTGCGGGCATAGATGGCGTTGATGAAGCCGCCCAGGGAGAAGAGGGTGGCGGTCAGCGTCACCACCAGGACCACCACGGCCGGCTCGTGCACCCGCAGGTCGGTGAACAGCAGCGCCACGCAGGTGACCACCAGACCCACCATGAGCCCGCGGCCGATCCCGCCGGTCACATAGCCGGCCAGGATGAGGGAATTGGGCATGGGCGAGACGAGCAGCTCCTCGATGTGCTTCTGGAACTTGGCGGAGAAGAAGCTGGAGACCACGTTGGCGTAGGAGTTGGTGATCACGCTCATCATGATGATGCCGGGGGCGATGTAGCTCATGTAGGGCAGGCCGTCCATGGCCCCGATACGCGGACCCATCAGCTGGCCGAAGATGATGAAATAGAGGGTCATCGTGACCGCGGGCGGCAGGATGGTCTGGGGCCAGATGCGCAGGAAGCGCGTGATTTCCTTGCGCACCAGGGTGAGGTAGGCGATCAGGTAGACCTGGCCGCGCTCCTTCACGCCGCCTCCTCCTGCGGCAGCCGCTCCCCGAGCAGGTGCATGAACAGCTCCTCCAGGCGATTGGCCTTGTTGCGCAGACTCATCACCCGGATGCCCCGCTCGCTGAGCCTGACGAACAGGCCGTTGACGTCCTGTTCCCGGCTCACGTCCACCTCCAGGGTGTGGGGGTCGACCAGGCGGGTCGCATAGGGAGAGAGATCGGGAGGCTCGTCCAGGGGGTCGAACAGGTCCAGGACGAAGGTCTCCATGTGCAGCCGGGCCAGCAGTGAGCGCATGGTGCTGTCCTCGATGATCCGGCCGTGGTTGATGATGGCGATGCGCCGGCACAGCGCCTCGGCCTCCTCCAGGTAATGGGTGGTGAGGATGATGGTGGTGCCGCGGGCATTGATGCCGCGGATGAACTCCCACATCGAGCGGCGCAGCTCGATGTCCACCCCCGCGGTAGGCTCGTCCAGGATCAGCAGCCGCGGTTCGTGTACCAGGGCCCGGGCGATCATCAGCCGGCGTTTCATCCCTCCCGACAGGTTGCGGGCCGGCTGGTCGTGCTTGTCCCAGATCCCGAGCTGGCGAAGGTAGGTCTCGGCGCGCTCCTCGGCCAGGCGCCGCGGCAGACCGTAGAAACCGCCCTGGTTGGTGACGATCTGGAAGGGGGTCTCGAACTGGGAGAAATTGATCTCCTGCGGGACCAGGCCGATCAGCGCCTTGGCCGCGGCATGGTCGAGGTCGCAATCGATGCCGAAGACGCGCACCTTGCCGGCGCTCTTCTTCACCAGCGAGGCGATGATCCCGATGGTGGTGGACTTGCCGGCCCCGTTGGGACCGAGCAGGGCGAAGAACTCCCCCTCCTCGACCGCCAGGTCGATCCCCTTCAGGGCCACGAAGCCGTTGGCGTAGGTCTTGTGGAGGTCTGTGATCTCGAGCGCCTTCATGGAGGCGGGGATTGTAGCATCAGCCTGTGGCTGGTGAGGGGTGAGGAATGAGAAGTGAGGAGGTGACGGGGAGGGTGACCAGTGATCAGTGATCAGTTATCAGTTATCAGTTATCGGTACCTTTACAGGCCACGGGAGCTGTTTACGCTCTTGTCTGACAACTGACAACTGACAACTGACAACTGACAACTGACAACTGACTAGGCCAGATGATGTCGCTGCAACAACCTTCCCGCCTGCTGGCGCAACCGTTCGGTCTGGCGGCAGACCTGTTCGCAGAGGGACGGGTGCTCGCGCAGGAGGGCACGGAAGCGGTCGCCCGGCAGGCGGGCGATGAGGGCGTTGCCCATGGCGCGGACGGAGGCCAGGCGCCGCCCGTCGCTCAGCGG
Organism: Gammaproteobacteria bacterium; assembly: GCA_003694425.1. Lineage (GTDB taxonomy): Bacteria > Pseudomonadota > Gammaproteobacteria > J113 > J113 > J113. Next base: position 4,024 of record RFJX01000130.1, on the reverse strand, counting down.
CAGCAGGGCCTCCTCACCGAAGTACTGGCCGCGCAGCAGTTCGGCCAGGAGGATGTGATGGCTGGGCTGCGGCTCCAGGTAGGCCTCCATCCTGCCCTGCAGCACGATGTAGAGGCAGTTGCCCGGTTCACCCTGGCGCACGACCTTCTGCCCGGGCAGGCAGTAGAGGATCTCCAGGGTGGAGGAGAGGGCGCAGAGTTCAGCGCTGTCGAGGGCGTTGAACAGGGGGCACTGCGCGACCAGGTCCAGCAGTTCCTCCTCCCGCGAATCCTCCCTGTTCCTGTGACTGCCGGACGCATCGGAGATGGCCGAGATCAGCGGCAGTACCACCCGCCGCGGGATCTCCAGCAGGCAGACTTCGGTCAGGGCGCGTACGCTGGCGTTGCGCAGCCCGTCGCTGCCCGGCCGCAACGCCTGCTCGCCGAACAGGTCACCCTCGCGCAGGCTGTCCAGCCCGATCTCACGGCCGTCCACCGCACGGATGCGGATCTCCACGGCTCCGTCCAGGATCAGGTACATGGTGTTGCCGCGTTCGCCCTGGCGCAGGACATAGTCGCCCCGCCCGAAGCTCACTACCCGGCAGCGCGGGTCCCGCACGACCTGCTCCAGCTTCTCCAGCGGCATCTCGCCGAACAGCTCGCAGCCACGCAGCAGCGACGGGTCGACGGGCCTTCCTGCGGGGTTCTTGTCGAGGATCTGCTTCATCACGCTGGCAGCATAGTCGGCAACAAGGCAGAAGGTTGTGAAACCGGTCACGATCCGGGCAATGGAGTTCCCCGGGTGCCGCCCCTTCGAGGGGGCTTCGCAAGGGAGTAGAATTCCCCGCATGTGGCCTTGTTCCCTCCCGGACGGGCAGCGTGACGCCCTGGACCGCGCCCTGCGTGAGTGCCGGACTCCCGCCTACCTGTTCGACGCCCGTGCCGCAGTGCGCTGCGCCGCTCTCCTGGAACCCCTGCGGCGGGAGGCGGGCCTGCGGGTGCTCTATGCGGTCAAGGCCCTCCCGCTGGGTGCGATGGCGGCCGCGCTCGCTCCGGCCCTGGACGGCTTCGCGGTCAGTTCCCGCAACGAGGCGGAACTCGCCCGGCGCCACCTGCGCCCCGGCCAGACCCTCCATCTGACCAGCCCCGGACTGCGCGCGGATGATACCCCCCGGATCGGCGCCCTGTGCAGCCATGTGGCCTTCAATTCCCTTGGCCAGGCCGCGCGCCTGGCCGGGGCGCTGCCCCCCGGCTGCAGCCCCGGGCTGCGGGTCAATCCGCGCTGCTCCAGCCTGGACGATCCCCGCTACGACCCCTGCCGCCCCGCTTCCCGGCTGGGTGAGCCGGTGGAGGTGGTCGAGGAGCTGTTGCGCCGCCGGCCGGACCGTCTCGGACCCCTGCGGGGGGTCCATTTTCACGTCAGCTTCGCCGCCGCCGGCTATGAGCCGGTGCTCTCGGCCCTGGAACGGGTGGAGCCGCTGCTGGAGCGTTGGCCAGGGGGACTGGACTGGATCAATCTCGGCGGCGGGGTGCTCCCGGCCAGGGTGTCCCGGTGGGACGACCTGCGAGCTGCGGTGCTGCGACTGCGCTCCCGGGGACTCGAGGTGTTTCACGAGCCGGGCAAGGGGCTGGTGGGGGAATGCGGCCGGCTGGTCACCAGTGTGGTCGACCGCTTCACCCGTGACGGGACCGAGATCCTGGTACTCGACACCTCAGTGGCGCATCACCCCGAGGTCTTCGAATACGGACGTGCCCCGGCACTGGCGAACGAGGATGACGAAGGGCGGCACCGGGTTCTGCTCTCCGGCGCCTCCTGCCTGGCCGGAGACCTGTTCGGCGAATACCGCTTCGATCGCGTCCCCGAGGTGGGAGAGCGGCTCGTCTTCACCGGTGTCGGGGCCTATTCCCTGGTGAAGGCGAACCGCTTCAACGGCATCCCGTTGCCGGAGGTCTGGCTGCTGGAGGCCGGGGGCGGCGCCCGCTGCCTGGGCCGAGACGGGCCCGGTGATTTCCTGCGCCGGTGGGATGGGGACAACGAGTCAGAGTGCCTGAGAGAGGTGAGAGGACGATGAAGGAAAAGACCCTGCTGCTGATGCGTCATGCCAAGTCCGACTGGCACAGCGACGCCGAACGCGATTTCGATCGCCCCCTGAACAAGCGTGGTCGCCGCGACGCGCCCAGGATGGGCCGCTGGCTGCTGGACAATGGGCTGGTGCCGGAGCGGGTGCTCGCCTCGCCGGCCCGCCGCGCGCGCGAGACCCTCGAGGCGATGCTGAAGGAGTGGCCACGGGAACCGGAGCTGGTCTGGGAGGAGGATATCTACGGCGGCGGCAGCCGCACCCTGCTGGAGCTGATCAACGCCACCCCGGACAGGGTCTCCATCCTGCTGCTGCTCGGCCACAATCCCGATCTGGAAGATCTGCTCCTGATGCTGGCCGAACGGCCTCCCGGCCGGGGGGTGAAGAAACTGCTCCCCACCGCCGCCATCGCCCGTCTCCATTTTCAGGGCAGCTGGCGTTCCCTCGCGCCAGAGGGGGCGGTACTCGAGGAGATCGTCCGGCCGAAGGACCTGCCCTCAGAGTGAGGCCCGGCCGCAGATGTTAGAATCCCCGGCCGTTTCTGTATCCACAAGGGAGGAATGAATCCATGAGCGACCGCATCATCATGCGCACCGGCGAGGCCCTGGTGGCCGGAGGCCCCCCCGGCACTGCGGCCGAGCCGGAGGTGGTCATCGGCGAGCTGGACGGGCCGGTCGGCACCGCCATCGCCACCCTGACCGGGGACCAGGTCAAGGGCCACACCAAGGTCTTCGCCATCCTCAACACCGATGTCCAGGTCCGTCCCGTGACCCTGATGGTGAGCAAGGTTACGGTGGACAACAGCCGCTATACCAACATCTTCATGGGGACCGTGCAGGCGGCCATCGCCAACGGCGTGCTGGACGCGGTGCGGGCCGGTGACATCCCGAAGGAGAAGGCCAACGACCTGGGGATCATCGTCTCGGTCTGGCTCAATCCGATGGTCTCCGACCTGGAGGACCTGGACCACAAGGTGCTGTTCGAGATCCACCGCAAGGCGATGGCCCAGGCGATCCACAAGGCGATGCACAACGAGCCCTCGATCGACTGGCTGCTGGAGCACCAGGAGGAGATCACCCACAAGTACTACCAGATGGGTCTGGAAGGGAAGATCTGAGTCTCCGAAACCGTGCCCACCCCCGTCGCCGGGGGTGGGCACGGTTTCAGCCAAGGGCCCCGAGCAGCCGGTCGATCTTCTCGGCCCGGTTGCGGTCGAACAGCGCCAGGGTAGAGAGGGTCCAGCCCAGCTTGTAGCGTTGCCGGCCCTCCTTGTTCTCCCCGAAGCAGGCCAGGGTGATGCGGGAGTCGCCGATCTCGCGCCCCAGTTTGCGCGCCTCGCGCAGGAAGTTGACGAACGAGCGGGGCAGGGCGTGGTGGGGCAGGGCCTTGCCGATCTGTCCCCGGGAGCGGATCAGACCGGTTCGGGTGCCCACGTTGTCCAGTGCGGCCAGCAGCTCGTGCAGCCCCTCCCTGGAAAGGTAGTAGAGCAGCAGCTCTGCCGCCGGTACCCGCCACAGTTCCTGCTCTCCCTCGCCTCCATCCAGGGCCAGTGCCAGCCAGGCGGTGCCGTCGATCATCTCGATCCGACCCAGCAGCCGGCTCTCCTCCGGCAGCGCATCCAGGACCTGGTCGATGGCGAAGGATTCTCCAGCCTCCTCGTATGCGTCTCCCGCCTTGTGGCGTTCCTCCTCCTCCACCAGGAAATGGGCCGGACGGCCATCCCGGGTCCCTTTGACCAGGTCGTAGCCCCAGCGTTTCAGGTCCCGGTAGGTGAACCGCAGCGACTCATGGATCTCACCCTCCAGCTCGTAGACCAGGGTGCCCAGCACGCTGGCATATTTCACCTCGAATGCACGCGCCCGTTTACCCATTCGACTTCTCCTCAGGGCAGCTGTGACGGATGATCTGGCGCAGGTCCTTGCCGAAGGCCAGGGTCCAGCCCAACCCGCGACGGACAAGGTCCTCTGC
>RFJX01000129.1 GCA_003694425.1 Gammaproteobacteria bacterium | reverse complement strand
GTATAGACCCCCTGCCGGGTGATGAAGTCGAAACCCCCGGCCTTCTTGATGGCGGGAGTCAGTTCGCAGGACTTGCGCACGAACTCCTCGGCATTGGCAACGCCGAGGGGGAAGCCCATCCGCTCGGCCAGCTCACAGACCACATCCTTGAAGTCCCGGACCTCCGCCGGCGGTGGCACCAGCGGCTGCCGGATGTAGAACTCCGGCACCTGGTTGGGCTGGACGTTGTCTTCCCAGTCCCACCGTTCCAGGTAGGTGGCGTCGGGCAGGATCATGTCTGCCAGCGCCGCCGATTCGTCGTAGAACGGCGTGACGCAGACGGTGAAGGGCAACAGCGTCTCGTCCTTGAGGACCTTGATGTTCTCACCGGTCTGGGGATTGGAGTAGACCGGCTGGTAGCAGTACCACATGTAGATCTCCGGCCGTCCCTGGGAGCCGTCCTTGATCACCGGGAGGACCCGGTGGCTCACGTGGTGGTTGGGATAGGCCACCTCCCCCTTGAAGCCATCCAGGATATCCAGCTTCCCGGCCTTGTCGTATTTCGGCATGTGGGGATAGTGCCACTTTGGACCGACGCCGTGCGCCCGGCCACCGGGATTGTCGATATTGCCGGTGATCGCCGCCAGCATCTGGATCGCGCGCTCGGTGTCGTTGCCGTTGTAGTGGGCCACCGCCCCCCGGTAGCTGATGATGGCGGCCGGATGATAGGCAGCAAGTTCGTGGGCCACCCGGCGGATGGTCTGTGCCGGGACCCCACTGATCTGCTCGGCCCAGTCTGGCGTGTACTGTGCCAGATGCTCCTTCAGGGCCTGGATCTTCTCTTCCGTGGAGGCATCGTGGTGCGGCGTCACCTTGACGAATTTGAAGAACTCCCGCCCAGGCTCGCCGTACAGTTCCTCGTTCATGATCACATGACACATGGCCAGGGCGACCGCGCCATCGGTCCCGGGACGGATGGGGATCCATTCACTGGACTTGGCGACGGAGTTGCTCAGCCGCACATCGAAGGTGACCATCTTGACCCGACGCGTGACCACCGCATCCACCACCCGCTGGGCCAGAGGCACATGGTTGGTATGGGCCTCGGTCAGATTGCTGCCGAAATTGAGGATGTAGCGACTCTGGTCCAGGTCCCAGTTGTCGTAGTGCTTGCCCCAGGTCAGCTCCTGGGCCACCCACTTGCCGCCCTCGCAGATAGTGGTGTGGTTGCCGATGGTCTTGGTGCCGTAGGCCGCCAGGAATCCCTTGATCAGTTTGCTGGAGCTGGCCTTCATGCGCCCGTAGTGGAACATGAACTTCCCCGGCTGGCCGGCATCGCGCAGGGCCTGGAGACGTTCGGCGAGTTCGTTGAGGGCCTCGTCCCAGGTGATCCGCTTCCATTTGCCCTCGCCCCGCTTGCCGACCCTGCGCAGGGGATAGAGCAGGCGGTCCGGGTCATTGGCCTGATTCACCCCCGCCTGGCCCTTGGCGCAGATCTTCCCTCTGGTCCTGCTGGAATAGGGTTGCCCCTCGATCTTGACCACCCGGCCATCCTCCACGTAGCCGATGATGGGGCAGCGGGTGACGCACTGCCAGCAGGCAGAAGGCTTTGATTCGCGGATCTTCCCGGTCTTGTAGGAAAAATCCTTGCCTCCGTGGGCCAGGAAATCCCTGGCCTGAGATTCGAGGATGCTGCCGATACCGGCGAACGAGCCCGCGGCGGCGGCACCCAGTTTCAACAGATCTCTGCGGTTATACATGACAGCCCCCTTTCACAGACCTATCGGATAGGTGATCTGACCGGCCACCACAATCACGTACCGGAGCATGAAGCCACCGACCAGAACCAGGATCGGAACGGCATAATCAGCCGCCACACTGGTTCGCTCAGGGCGATGGAACAGCAGCCTGGGCGTGATCAGATACAGCTCGATGAGTATCGGAAGCAGCAATCCGACCAGCACTACCCAGAACCAGAACATCCCTGACATCTGGCCGCCGAACTCCAGTACTGAGATGGCATGCTTGACGCTGCCGATGGTGAGATGGCCGTACATCAGGAACAGGAACAGGGAGATCAGTTCCAGGGCAAGAAGCAGGGTGTCGGTTGAGGCAAGGATGTACCAAGCCTCCTTCTGTTGCTCGACATTGCGTCCGGAAAGGCGTTCGGTGTCCCGATCGATGGCTCTCCTCAGCAGCATGATCGCCGCGATCCCCGTGGACAGGGAGGAGATCAGGAACAGGAAGGCCAGGATTGGAGAATTCCACAGCGGACGGGCAGGCATGGCTCCGAGCAGTACCCCGGTATAGACCGCGACGCCGATGCCCAGCGGAATGCCGAACCATGCCAGGCCGGTTCTCAGCTTTGCGAGGCCGTCCTCACCGGCGGGCTGGCGGAGGAAGGTATAGGCGTAGAGGGCGCCAACCACGAGGTAGAAAGTCAACAGCCAGGTACCCACCGACATCGGCGAGAGATTCATGACCTTGTAAAGATTGAGGAAGCGGAACCAGTGCCCGACCTGGAACGATCCCAGTTCGAACACCAGCAAGGCACAGCCAATCGCTACCGTGGGCACTCCCAGCAGTGCGCCGAACTTGGCCAGACTGAAGTAACGATTGTCACGCGATGCACCGCCACGCAGATACATCGACGCACTCGTGGTCAGGGCACCGGCCCCCATTCCGGCGAGGAACAGATATCCGATCACCGGCAGACCCCAGGTAAGCTCATGACCGTTCATGACTACCTCCTCTCTTTGATCTTTCTGTGGGTGGTGACCCTGATGTAGGTGTCTCTGTATTCCTTCTCGGATTCGTCGGTATGGTCGGCCTCGATGTAATAGACATTGGGATGTGTACCCATGCCTTCGCGCAACACGGTCACGGAGTGTTTGGCCAGGAGACGGGAAACCTCGCTCTCCGGATCAGTGATGTCACCGAATATGCGTGCCCGTCCCTGACAGGTATTGACGCACGAAGGCTCGAGACCGCGACTGGTCCGGTGCTCGCAGAAATCACACTTGTCCGCGGTACCGGTCACCGGGTTGTAGAAGCGCATGTCATAAGGACAGGCCTGGATGCAGTACTTGCAGCCGATACAGATATCCTTGTCAATCACCACGACGCCATTGTCCTCCCGTTTCCAGGTTGCCCCGGTGGGGCAGACGTAAACGCAGGGAGGTTCCGAGCAGTGATTGCACAGACGGGGAAGGAAGGTCCGCTGGACGGAGGGGTAATCCCCCTTGTCGGTATATTCCACCCAGGATCGATACACACCGAGCGGGACGTCAAATTCGCTCTTGCACGCCACGCTGCAGGCGTGGCAACCGATGCAACGGCGCGTGTCGATCACCATGGCGTACTGCTTCTTCGGCTTGGTGACCGCCGTAGCCAGCGCAGGCACCGGCACCGAAGCCGCTGCAGTTGCGGCAGTTGCTCCCTCCAGGGCCTTCTTCAGGAAGTTCCGCCGGGATGTCAGCGCGGTTTCTTTCTTGTCTGTCATGCCCATTCCCCAGTTGATGTGCCCGAAAAACGGTCCGGAAGACGATTCCACGCGTGTGCCGGACTGACTCGACTCCTGGGAGAGGCAATCCCGCCAGGCTCCGGCGCACCTGTCTCTTCCTTGTCATGAAGGATAGGTCTGCCGCAGTGCATTAACCACTGCATATCTGTGGTTTTTTGTAACCGTTTGTGAACGAAGCGTTACGGCTCCGTAAGGGGAGGGACTGGAAGTGGTTTAGGGAAGGGTTCCTCAGGCGCGGAAGTCGGCCAGCCGCACCGGGATGTAGCCTCCGCGCCAGCCGCCCGGCTGGTCGTGGAAGACGCCCGCCACCACCGTGCCGCACTTCGGGCAGTGGCCGCCGGGGGCGAGG
>RFJX01000128.1 GCA_003694425.1 Gammaproteobacteria bacterium | reverse complement strand
TCCTCTTGGCCTGCGGGCTTTCTTTATGGCTGTCGGCTCTCGGCCGTCGGCTGGCGGGTCTGGAGGACCGATTGCTGACAGCCGAGAGCCGACAGCCCTACCCCTGGCACACCACCCGGTTGCGCCCCTCCTCCTTGGCGCGATAGAGCGCCTCGTCGGCAAGGCGGATCAGGTCGTCCGGACTGTTGTCCTCGCCGGGGCGAAGGGAGGCTACTCCGGCGCTGATGGTGAGTCGTGGTCCGGTCGGTGCATCCACATTGGGCAGGGCCAGTTCTTCAAGCTCCCGGCGCACCCGCTCGGCCACCCTGGCGGCCTCGCGGGCGACGGTGCCCGGGAGGACGAGGATGAATTCCTCTCCGCCGAGCCGGGCCACCAGGTCCCCGGCCCGTTGCGCCGCACGTGAGAGGACCTGCGCCACCGAGCGCAGGTATTCGTCGCCGGTCTGGTGGCCATAGCGATCATTGACCTCCTTGAAGTGGTCGATGTCCAGCATCACGGCGCTGATCGGGCCACCATAGCGCCTGGCGCGGTTCCATTCCCTGCCGAAGGCCTCATAGAAACTGCGGCGGTTGGCCAGCCCCGTCAGTTCATCGGTCCGGGCAAGGCTGTGAAGGCGGGCGTTGATCCGCTCCATGTCGCGGTTGACGCCCCACAGTCGCCGGCGGCTCTCCCGGAGCTGCCGCAACAACAGGAAGGTCCGGCGGCTGTCATATTCCAGCAGGTAGGCGGCGAGCATGCCGAAGAGGTTGGTGGTGGTCAGGAAGAAATCGGCCATCACGATCGCCTCACTGGAGAAGGTCCCGCTGCGGAGCACGACCAGATTGTAGGCGACGAGCAGGGAAAGGCCGGCCGTGGTGGCCCAGACGAACCGCAGGCGGAAGGTGGTGTAGGTCAGAAAGGTGATCAGCATCAGGCCGGAGAATGGATAGTCCCTGCCCTCCGGCGGGAGGACCGGAGCCATGGCGATTACGCCGAGCCCGGCGATGATGATGGCTGCGGTGACGAAAAGCCGGTCCAGCTTCGGGAACCGCCCCGACCAGACGGCGGCGACCAGGACGAGGACCGGCGGCAGGACATAGAGGTACCGGATCCGCCAGAGTGAATGCGCCACCTCCGGATAGTAGAGCCCGTCGAACACGCCAAAGACGATCCAGCCCAGCAGGGCCAGCAGCAGGGAGAGGCGGAGCTGTTGCCGGTAGCTCCAGCGGTAGTAGCGGAGAAACAGCCGCTCCGTTTCCGCCTGCGGGAACTTGAGTTCGGCGGGGACTCTGGTCTTCAAACTCGCGGTGCTGCTCCCGGAGCGTCTCTTCCCTGCTTCTCCTCTGTGCCGTTCATGGCCTCATTGTACCCTCACGAGAGCTGCAGCTTCTGCAGATAGCTGCGGAACTCCTCCCGGAGCTCCGGGTGCTGCAGGGCGAGCTCAACCGTGGCCTGCAGGTAGCCCAGCTTGGAACCGCAGTCGTAGCGCCGGCCCTCGAACTCCAGGGCGTAGACCGCCTTCTGGCCGAGCAGGGTGGCGATGGCATCGGTGAGCTGGATCTCGCCACCGGCACCGGGCTGGGTGCCCTCGAGGATCGGGATGATCTCCGGCGGGAGGATGTAGCGACCGACCACGCCCAGCTCGGACGGTGCATCTTCGGGGGCCGGCTTCTCGACGATGCTGTGCATCCGCCCCAGCCGCGGTTCCACCTCCTGGACCTCGACGATGCCGTACCGGCCGGTATGCTCCCGCGGCACCCGTTCGACGGCGATCACCCCGCTGCTGTAGCGGCCATGCACCTCGACCATCTGTTGCAGGCTGCCCTTGCCGCCGTCATTGCAGATCAGGTCGTCCGCGAGCAGCACGGCGAATGGTTCACCCTCCACCACCGGTCGCGCGCACAACACCGCGTGGCCGAGTCCGAGCGCCTCGGGCTGGCGGATGTAGATGCAGGAGACGTGAGGCGGCAGGATATTGCGCACCATCTCCAGCAGCTCGCGCTTGTTCTTGCGCTCCAGCTCCGCCTCCAGTTCGTAGGCCTTGTCGAAGTGGTCCGGAATGGAGCGCTTGTTGCGGCCGGTGACGAAGATCAGTTCGGTGATCCCGGCCGCCACCGCCTCCTCGGCGGCGTACTGGATGAGCGGCTTGTCCACGACCGGCAGCATCTCCTTGGGGTTGGCCTTGGTGGCGGGCAGGAACCGGGTGCCCAGTCCCGCCACCGGAAACACCGCCTTGCGCACGGGCTGACTCATTGCTTCCTCCTTTGCAGATCCACGATGTTGTCCCCGCCCGCCGCCGTCGTCCCGCCCAGCTCCGGGACCAGCGCCGTGAGCGCCGCGCGCAGGGCCTCACGATCGAAGGAGCGGCAGGCCGTGGCCATCACCTCGAGCTGGACGGCCACCTGCGACCACTGCGCCGGGCGATGGCTGGCGCGCAGGATCTTGCCGTGGGCGGTGGGCTCGGGCCGTTCCTCGCCGTGGAACAGCTCCTCGTGCAGCTTCTCGCCTTCACGGATCCCGGTATAGACGATCCCGATGTCCCTGCCCGGCTCCTTGCCGGCCAGGCGGATCATCTGCTCGGCCAGGTCGAGGATGCGCACCGGTTCGCCCATCCTGAGGACGAAGATCTCTCCCCCCTCGCCCATCACCCCGGCCTGGAGGATGAGCTGTGAGGCCTCGGGGATGGTCATGAAATAGCGCGTCATCTCCGGATGGGTCACGGTCACCGGTCCGCCGTTGCGGATCTGTTCCCGGAACAGCGGCACCACCGAGCCGGCCGAGCCGAGCACGTTGCCGAAGCGGACGGTGACGAAACGGGTGGCGGAGCCGGCGTTGAGGGCCTGGCAGAGGACCTCCGCCACCCGCTTGCTGGCCCCCATGACGCTGCTCGGGTTGACCGCCTTGTCGGTGGAGACCAGGACGAAGCGCTCGCAGCCGTGGCGGTCCGCCGCCCCGGCCAGCACCCGGGTCCCGAGCACGTTGTTGCGCACCGCCTCCCGCTCCTGGTGTTCGAGGATCGGGACATGCTTGTAGGCGGCAGCGTGGAACACCACCTGCGGCTGGTGGGAGAGAAAGACCCGCTCCATGGCCACCTCGTCGGTGACGTCCCCAAGCAGGGTGACCAGCTCCAGATCCGGGAAGTCCCGGCGCAGCTCCCGCTCGATCTCGAACAGGGCGAACTCGCTCAGCTCCACCACCACCAGCCGGGAAGGCTCGAGCCGCGCCACCTGCCGGCACAGCTCCGCGCCGATGGACCCGCCACCACCACTGACCAGGACCCGTCTGCCGGAGATCCCGGCCCGGATCACCCGCCAGTCCAGTTCCACCCGGTCGCGTCCCAGCAGGTCCTCGATGGAGACGTTGCGCAGGGCCTCGATGGAGACCTCCCCCATGTCCTCCAGCCGCGGCAGGGTGCGATAGGGCAGTCCAGACTGCATGCACAGCCCGACGATGCGCTGCATCTCCCGGCTGCCGGCCGAGGGGATGGCGATGAAGATCATCTCCGCCTGCTCCTCTTCGGCCACCTCCGGCAGGCGGTCGATGGTGCCCAGCACGGGCACGCCATGGATATGCGCCCCCTGCAGCCCCCGGCGGTCGTCGAGTAGTCCAACGGGCACGAAGGAGGGGTCCCGCAGCATGTCCCGGACCACCGTCTCCCCGGCGCGACCGGCGCCGACGATCAGTACCCGGCGGCCCGGCCGGAGACTGCCCAGGGTCAGGCTGTGGTCCTTCCACAGCCGGTAGGCCAGGCGCGGCCCGCCGAGGAAGAGCACGAGGAAGACCGGGTAGAGGATCAGGAGCGACCGGGGCACCCCTTCGAGGCGATTCCAGACGAACAGGGCGAGGGTCAGGCACAGCGCCCCCAGCAGGGCCGCGCGGATGATGTTCCAGAGATCGGGCAGGCTGGCGAAGCGCCACAGGCCACGGTAGAGCCCGAAGCGCCAGTTCAAGGCCCCCTGCACAAGCAGCACCAGCGGCAGGGTCGCCAGCGCCACCTGCCAGTACTCCCGGGGAGGGATGGAGAAGTTGAACCGTGCGCACCAGGCCACGCCCCAGGCCAGGGCGGTGACGAGAAGGTCATGGAGAAAGATGGCGGCGATTCGCCGGCTGATGCGCATCAGACCTGCGGGCTCCCCTGGATGCTGCGCTGATAACGGTTCTGGATTGTAACCCATAGGATGGCGCAGAGGGCCGTGGCGCAGAGGAAGCCGCCCAGGGCGATGCCGGGATCGAAGGAACCGAGCAACGCCAGCGGGATCAGGATGAACAGCTGCAGGGCCAGAAACGCGGCCAGCAGGCGGCCGTGGCTCCAGCCCATCTGCACCAGCCGCTGGTAGGCATGCTCGCGATGGGCCTGATGCCAAGGATCGCCCCGGGCGATGCGCATCAGCAGGGTGAGGGTGGCATCGGTCAGGAACCAGGCCAGGAGGGTCAGGGAGCACCACAGCGAGAGCTGGCCGGTCCGCTCGCCGGCGACGGCCAGCACCGCCAGGGTGAAGCCCAGGAAGTAGCTGCCCACGTCACCCATGAAGATGCGGGCGGGTGGTCGGTTGAAGACCAGGAAGCCGGCCGCGGCGGCGGCGATGGCCAGGCTGTAGAGCCCCGCAGGGAGGGCGCCGTGCTGCATCAGCAGCAGCCCGCCGGTCCCGGCCGCGGTGACCGCCTGGGCCGCGGCCAGGCCATCGGTGCCGTCCATGAAATTGTAGAGATTGGTCATCCAGACGATCCCGAGC
>RFJX01000127.1 GCA_003694425.1 Gammaproteobacteria bacterium | reverse complement strand
CTGCGGGAGGGGATGGTCCTGGAGGACCCGCAGAGGCCTGAAATCGACGCCGAGCTGGCCTGGTTCACCCGTCACCCGGACTATCTGGAGCGGGTGGCACGGCGGGCCCGGCCCTTTCTCCACCTGATCGTCACCCGGCTCAGGGAACGGGGGATGCCACTGGACCTGGCCCTGCTGCCGGTGGTGGAGAGCGGCTTCGAGCCCTACGCCTATTCGCCCGGGCGGGCCGCCGGGATCTGGCAGTTCATTCCCTCCACCGGCAGGCACTTCGGCCTGCGGCAGAACTGGTGGTATGACGGCCGGCGTGACATCGTCGCCTCCACCGGGGCGGCGCTCGATTACCTGGGACGGCTGTACCGGAGATTCGGCGACTGGGAGCTGGCCATCGCCGCCTACAACTGCGGCGCGCGCACCGTGGAGCGCGCCATCGAGAAGAACCACAGGGCCGGCAGGCCTACCGGTTTCTGGTCCCTCGATCTGCCGGCTGAGACCCGGAGCTATCTCCCGCGCCTCCTGGCGGTGCGGCGCGCCTTCCAGGCCCCCGAGCGCTTCGGGCTCAATCTGCCCGAGCTCCCCGACGAGCCCCTGCTGGAAGAGGTCGACGCCAGGGGCCAGATCGATCTGGCGCGGGCCGCAGAGATGGCCGGCCTGGAGATGGAGGCGTTCTACCGCCTCAATCCGGCCTACAATCGCTGGGCCACGCCCCCTGACGGTCCCCACCGGTTCCTGCTGCCAAAAGCAAACGCCGACCGCTTCCGCACGGCCCTGGCCGGGTTGCCCGAGGAGGAGCGCGTCGTCTGGCGCCGCCATCTGATCCGGGAGGGCGAGACCCTCTCGCATATCGCCCGGCGACATCACCTCACGGTAGCCGCCCTGATGCGGGTCAACCATCTGCGCGATCACCGCATCCGGGCCGGCCGTTATCTCCTGATCCCCTCCGCCAGCCGGCCCCTGACGGAATACAGCCAGAGCGTCGAGGCCCGCCGGCAGCGCCGGCTGAACGCCAGCGGGAAGGGCGAAAAGCACATCGTCACGGTACGGCCCGGCGACACCCTCTGGGACCTGGCCCGTGCCCATGGCGTGAGCCTGCGCAGGCTCAGCGCCTGGAATGGCATTGCGCCTCGTGACACCCTGCACCCGGGACAGAAGCTGGTGCTCTGGAAGGAGGCGCCGGCCTCCGGGTCGGCGCCGGAGAAGGTCGCCGAGACGCTCCGCCCCACCCGACGCACCATCCGCTACCGGGTCCGCGCGGGGGATTCACTCTGGGAAATCGCCAGCCGCTTCAGCGTCTCGGTGAGCGAACTCTGCCGCTGGAACGGCATCCCGCGCAACCAGATCCTGCAACCCGGACAGCATCTGCGGCTCTTCGTCGATGTGACCGAGCAGAGCGGCAGCGGTCGCGGGTGACTCCGGCGGGCAGCCGTCACCGGACGCCCCGCCGCCATGAGGGCGCAAGGGTGCTGCTGACAACCAGAAGGAGAACCGGCCCATGCTGATCACCCCCCTCAAACTCCTGGTCCGTTTCCTCTTCCGCCTCCTGTTCCGGATCGAGATCTCCGGCCTGGAGCACTATCACGAAGCCGGCAAGAGGGTCCTGATCGTCGGCAACCACGTCTCGCTGCTCGACGGGGCTCTGCTCTATCTCTTCCTCCCGGAGCGCCCCACCTTCGCCATCAACACCCGGATCGCCGCGCGCTGGTACTTCAAGCCCTTTCTCGCCTTCGTCGACCTGTTCGTCATGGACCCGTTGCAGCCGATCTCGCTCAAGCGGTTGATCGACTATCTGGAGCAGGATCACAAGGCGGTGATCTTCCCCGAGGGACGGATCACCACCACCGGCGCCCCGATGAAGATCTACGAGGGTCCGGGCATGGTGGCAGAACGGTCCGGTGCCACGGTACTGCCCATCGGTCTGGAAGGCCCGCAGTTCTCGAAGCTCTCATACATGAAGGGCAAGCTGCGTCAGGTCCTCTTCCCCCGCATCCGCATCACGGTGCATCCTCCGGAGCGGATCATCCTGCCCGAGGGGCTCTCCTCCCAGCAGCGTCGCAAACTCGCCGCCCGGGAAATGGAACGGATCATGGCGCAAGTGGCGCTGCACAACAGCCGGATGGATCAGAGCCTGTTCGGCGCCCTGCTGGAGGCGGGTGAGCGGCACGGCTTCGCCACCATCATCGCCGAGGACATCCAGCGCGACCCGATCAGCTACCGCCAGCTCATCATGCGCGCCTTCATCCTCGGTGGCCTCACCGCCCGTCATACGCGGCCCGGGGAACACGTCGGAGTCCTGCTGCCCAATGCCCTGGCCACCGTCATAACATTCTTCGGGCTGCACAGCCGGGGCCGCATCCCGGCGATGCTCAATTTCACGGTCGGCCTCAAGGGACTGGTTTCGGCCTGTGAGACGGCCCGCATCCGTACGGTCTACACCTCCCGTCGCTTCGTGGAGCAGGCCGAACTGACCGAGACCGTCAGCCAGCTCGAATCCTGGGTACGGGTGATCTATCTCGAGGACCTGCGCAGCGAACTATCGCTGTCGGCCAAACTTGGCGGCCTGCTCATGGGCCGGTTTCCCCGCCTTGCCGTACACCTGCTCGGGGCCACCCGCACCGACCCGGAGGAAACGGCTGTGGTGCTCTTCACCTCGGGCTCGGAGGGGGTGCCCAAAGGGGTGGCACTCAGTCACGGGAACCTGCTGGCCAACCGTGCCCAGATCCGGCCGCTGATCGGCATGGTGCGGACCGATCTGCTGTTCAATGCCCTGCCCATGTTCCACTCCTTCGGGCTGACCGCCGGCACCCTCCTGCCGCTCGTGGAGGGCTGCCGCCTGTTCCTCTATCCGACCCCGTTGCACTACCGGATCATTCCGGAACTGGTCTACGAACTCGAGGCGACCATCATCTTCGGCACCGGTACCTTCCTGCACGGCTACGCCCGTCATGCCCATCCCTACGACTTCCACACCCTGCGCTACGTGGTCGCCGGGGCAGAGAAGCTGCGCGAGGAGACCCAGAGCCTCTGGTTCGAGAAATTCGGCATCCGCATATTCGAGGGTTACGGCGCCACCGAGACCAGCCCGGTCATCTCCGTCAACACACCCCTGGCCTGTCGCATGGGCAGCGTGGGACGGATCGTTGCCGGCATGGACTACTACCTGGAGCCGGTGGAAGGGATCGAAAAGGGTGGCCGGCTGGTGGTCTCCGGTCCCAATGTGATGAAGGGCTACATGTTCCACGGCAACGAGGGACAGATCAGTCCGCCGTGGACCGAGCGCGGCCAGGGCTGGTATGACACCGGGGACATCGTCGATGTCGATGAGGACGGATTCCTCTACATCCTCGGTCGTGCCAAACGCTTTGCCAAGATCGGTGGAGAGATGGTCTCACTCACCACGGTCGAGGACCTGGCCTCGCGGACCTGGCCGGATGCGCACCATGCCGCACTGGTCCAGAGCGATCCCGCCCGGGGCGAGCAGATCGTCCTGGTCACCACCCGGGAAGGGGCCCAGCGCAAGGAGCTGCAGATGGTGGCGCGCGAAATCGGACTGAACGAACTTGCCCTGCCGAAGAAGATCATCACGGTCCGGCAGATCCCGGTGATGGGAACAGGGAAGACCGACTATCGCCAGCTCACCGAGTTGCTGGAGAGCGGGAAGCTGGGCAGCGAGCATGAGGAAGAGAAGGAACGGGACACGGCGAAACCGTCCACCGAAAGCGGGGAACAGAAGCCGGAAGCGGAGTGAATCCTCTCTCGTCTAGTCACCAAGACCGGCATCCCGGAACTGCTCCGGAACTTCCCGTGCCTGATGGGAAATCCGCCCTTCCGGAAGCGATTCGGGTTCGGGGGCCGGGGACGTCCATTCCTCGAGCAGACGCTGATATTCCTCCGGAGAAAGCCTGGGGCGATCGTAGCAACCCGCGGCCAGCCGCTGGTGCTGGGCCTCGAACAGGACCAGCGCGGTAGCGACCGAGACGTTGAGTGACTGCACCATCCCCAGCATCGGGATGACGATATGGCGGTCGGCCTGGCTTCGGGCCAGCTCCGACACCCCGAACAGCTCGGCCCCCACCAGCAGGGCCGTGGGGCGGGTGTAGTCGATCTCGCGGTAATCCACCGCGGAGTCGTCCAGGTGGGCGGCGAGGATCTGGAAACCGCGCTGTTTCAGCATGTCGCAGGCCTCCAGGATGGAGGCTTGGCGCCGGATCCGGACCCAGCGGCTGGCCCCCGAGGCAACCTTGTGCGCAAGGGCCACCCGCGGGCTGCCGGAGACGGCGTGGATCTCACCCACCCCCACCGCATCGCAGCTGCGGGCAATGGCCGCCAGATTGTGGGCCTTGTTGACGTTCTCCATCACCACCGTCAGGTCCGGCTGGCGCCTTGAGAGGACCTCCTCGATGCGCCTGAGCCTTCGTTCTGTCACCACGGTTTCCGCCTCCGGTCACGAAATCACGATCCGCACCGGGCTCCATGCCGGAGTCCGGTGCGGGCGGGCGAGACTAACCGAGTACCCGCATCCATACAAGTTCGGATGTTGCGGCGCAGCAGGACGGCGGGTAGACTCGTCTCCAGGGCTACACCCAGAGAGTGAGGGACGATGATCCGCAGAGTCGTGTTCAACCAGAAGGGCGGGGTCGGCAAATCGACCATCACCTGCAACCTGGCCGCGGTCAGTGCCCGGGAAGGGCACCGTACCCTGGTAATCGACCTGGATGTCCAGGGCAACGCCACGCGCTACCTGAGTGGCGGTGAGGATTTCAGTTCCACGGTGGGGGACTTCTTCGAACAGACCCTGAGCCTCACCCTCTTTCCGAAGGATACCGGGGAATACATCCACCCCACCCGCTTCGAGAACCTCTGTCTGATGCCGGCATCTGCAAGGCTGGAAGAGCTGGAGGGCAAGCTCGAGTCGCGCTACAAGATCTACAAGCTGCGGGAGGCCCTCGAGGGGCTCGAGGGATTCGATCAGGTCTGGATAGATACCCCGCCGGCCCTCAATTTCTATACCCGTTCCGCCCTGATAGCCGCGGATCGCTGCCTGATCCCCTTCGATTGCGACGATTTTTCCCGCCAGGCCCTCTACTCGCTGATCGACACCGTGCGGGAGCTGAAGGCCGATCACAACCCCGCGCTCGAGGTCGAGGGCATCGTCGTCAATCAGTTCCAGGCGCGCGCCCGCCTGCCGCAGCAGCTCATCCAGGAACTGCTGGAGGAGGGCCACCCGGTTCTCGACACCCGGATCTCCTCCAGCGTGAAGGTCCGGGAGTCCCACTCGCAGGCCACCCCGCTGCCCTGGCTGCTGCCCCGTCACAAGGTGACGCAGGAATATCACGCGCTGTTCAGGGAGCTGGAGCGGGGTCAGGGGACCATCAGCCCCGCTGGCCGATGACCGCCGGCACCGGGCTGATCCGGATCCCCTCCTCTCCCTCCTTCTGCGGGCTGCGGTCCTTGAACCAGGAAGGAGCCGGCACGCATCCGTCACCCTCCAGAGCGGCGAAATCGAACAGCTCCCGGTCCAGCAGATGGGAGGGAGCGACGTTCCCCAGCGCGGCGAAGATGCGATCCAGCCGGCCGGGGTGCGCCCGCTCCCAGCCCTGCAGCATCTCCTTGATCACCTGCCGCTGAAGCCCCTCCTGCGAACCGCAGAGATTGCAGGGGATGATGGGAAACTCCATCGCCTCGGCATAGGCGGCGATGTCCTTCTCCCGGCAGTAGGCCAGCGGCCGGATGACGATGTGCCTGCCATCGTCCGAGCGCAGCTTGGGAGGCATCGCCTTGAGCCGGCCGCCGTGGAACAGATTGAGGAACAGGGTCTCGATGATGTCGTCGCGATGATGGCCGAGGGCGATCTTGGTGAAGCCCCGCTCCTCGGCAAAGCCGTACAGGATCCCCCGCCGCAGGCGGGAACAGAGGCTGCACATCGTCTTGCCCTCCGGGATCCGCTCGCGCACCAGGCTGTAGGTGTCGCGCTCCAGGATGTGATACTCGACCCCGATGGATTCCAGATAGGCCGGCAGGACATCGGCAGGGAAACCGGGCTGTTTCTGGTCCAGGTTCACTGCCGCCAGCTCGAAACGGACCGGGGCGCTGCGCTGCAGGGCGCGCAGGATCTCCAGCAGGGTGTAGGAGTCCTTGCCGCCCGAGAGGCAGACCATGATCCGATCCCCCTCCCGGATCATGGCGTAGTCCTCGATGGCACGGCCGACCTCGCGGCGCAGCCGCTTCTGCAGGCGATTGAAGGTGACGCTTCCCCGATGGGTCATGGCCGTGGCTCCCGGTTTCGCGAGAGGGGAAGATTATACGGCTCTGGCAGCAGCTCGCCGAGTCCGCCGGCATGGCGGGGCAGGGAGCGCTTGAAGGCTGCCTCGTCGCGGATCTCCTGCCCGGCGCCCTCCGGCAGCCGCTCCCCCCCGTGGCGGCTGCCGCCGGTATAGACCATGAGGCGGCGTGCGCTCCGGGCCAGCAGCATCCCGTCATAGAGCTGGAGGACCTCTGCCCTGGTCAGGGCGCGGACCCGATCGGCCAGACGCTCACGGGTATCGAAGGCGGTGTTCTCCCTGTCCAGGTCGCGCCAGTAGCGCTCACTGCGCTCGCGGAGGGTCTTGGCCGGCACCAGCAGACGGGTGAGCAGCCCCTGACGGTGGCGCTCGAAGACCTCCGGCTGCAACGAGGCCAGCCTGCCGCGGAAGTCCTGCAGGAAACGCTCGATGTTCCCGAGCAGCCCGGCGGGGCCGGCGACCGGAGACTGGACCATGAACACCATCCCCGGCACGTCCAGCAGCGGCAGGCTGGCGCTGTGGACGATGTAGCCGAGCTGCTGTTCGGTGCGGATCTGCTCGTAGAAGGGGGCCGAGAGGATCTGTGCCATGAGGGCACTGCGCGCCAGCTCATCGAGGCTCTTCTCCGGGCCCTGATAGTAGAGGGTCACGGCTGCATCGGGGTGATCGACCTCCAGGCCGCGCAGATACCGCCCACCCGGGGGGAGCTTCACCACCATGCCCGGCGGCACCGTCTCGGCCCCGGTTCCTTCCGGCAGTGTCCGGCGCACCTCCCCGAGCAGCGAGAGCGCCTCCTCCTGATCGAGATTGCCGTTGGCCAGCGCGACCAGTTCAACGCGTGAGAAGAGTCTCGGGATGAAGGCCTTCAGATCCTCCAGCGCGATCCCCTGATGCAACACCTCGAGCTGCTGGTCATGGCTCCAGTAGGGGTCGATCAGCAGACTCGAGAGCCGCGCATAGGTCTGACGGACGGGCCACTGGCGGCGCTGGTTGCGCAGTTCCCGCTCCAGCCGGTTGCGGATCAGGCGGAAGCGCTCCGCGTCCAGGGACGGGCTGAAGAGGCCCTGCAGCAGGTGTCGCAGCAACAGCGGCTGCTTTTCGTCGTAGCCACTGATGCGGACCGAGATCCCGCGGATGTGACGGTGGAGATCGTAGTCCAGCCCCGCCAGCCGGGCCGGATAGAGCGCCTCGTTGACCACGTCCTCCACCATGCGCACGAACAGCTCCGTCAGTACCGCATCCCGGGGGTTGTCGTTGGCCAGCGGAGAGCGGATGGAGAAGTAGAAATCGGCCTCCGGGATACGGAAGCCGGGGTCCTGCCGGTGCCAGAGTTGTGCGCCGTTTTCCCGCAACAGGGGCAGGGGGCGGGAGGCCATAACTGCGACCGGCTTCAGGTGCAGATGCTCCGGCACGTAGGGATTGGGCGCCGGCAGCGCCAGTGCCGGGTCGGCTGCTCCCTCCCGCCACAGGGCGCGGGAGGCCGGCCCTGGGGTGTAGAGGGCGTAGGGGGTGCCGTACCAGCGCTCCCGCATGGAGGTGGCCAGGCCCGGCGCAACCACGACCTGCAGGACCCGATCCGGGG
The DNA here is from genome assembly GCA_003694425.1 of Gammaproteobacteria bacterium. Lineage (GTDB taxonomy): Bacteria > Pseudomonadota > Gammaproteobacteria > J113 > J113 > J113. The sequence goes on along the minus strand of RFJX01000127.1, from coordinate 4,046 downwards.
TCATCTGCGCGAGGAAGCGCTGCAGGACCTCGGGCTGATAGCGGTCGATGACCATCCGCGCGCGCAGGAGCTCCTGCGGCGGGTAATACTGCAGGTCGTTGGCCAGGGAGGAGGCGTAATCCAGTGGCGCCTCCTTGCGCAGATAGCGGAAGTTGACCTCACTGAGCCGGTGTTCCTCCTCGAAGCGCCAGCGCTCCAGCCCCTGTTGCCGCAGGCGATCCACGTAGCGGAAGACCTGGGCGGTGATCTCGTCCGTGTGCAGGAGCCCGTCCTCCGTGAGCTGCAGGCGCAGGGCGAACAGGCTCCGGTGACCGTCGTCGGACTCCGATCCGGCGCTCAGTTCATTGACCCATCCACGCTTGCGGAGGATGGAGAGGAGGCTGCCGCTCCCCTCGTGCCCGAGGAGATTGGCCAGCAGGTAGAGCGGCTTGCTGTGATACCAGGGCCGGGCCGACGGAAGTTCGAAGACGAGTTGCAGGGAGCGCGTATCCTGCAACGGCTGCGCAAGGAGCCGCCGTGGCAGGCTGCCGGGGGCGAACAGTGGCTGGTCCAGCGGCAGGGGGTCGGTCTGCCGGCGGGGCACCTCGCTGAAATAGCGCCGTGCCCACTGCTCCAGTTCGTCCAGCCCCTGGGGCCCCACGATGACCAGGGCCATGCGGTCGGCCGAATAGTTGCGCTCGTAGAACCGGATCAGGTCTTCCCGCACGGGATCTCCGGGACGATCGGCCAGGGTCTCGAGATTGCCCACGCTGAAACGGCTGTAGGGACTGCGGGGATTGTAGGCCTGCTGGATGGCGGCGTAGATGCGCCGGTAATCGTCCTTCAGCTTGGCCATGTATTCCGAATGGACCGCGTTCTTCTCCCGCTCGACGTAGGCCTCGTTGAACAGTGGATCGATGAAGAAACGGCTGAAGCGGTCCAGGGCCGGTTCCAGCCAGGCGCTGTCGATGTCGAAGAAGTAGTTGGTGTGCACACCCGCGGTCCAGGCGTTGTGATCGCCGCCGTGCTGGCTGATGAAGGCCTGATAGGCACCCGCCTCGGGATATCTGGCGGTGCCCAGGAAGAGCATGTGCTCGAGGAAATGGGCCAGTCCCGGGCGATCGTCGGGATCGGCGGCGGAACCGGTGTGGACGTCGAGGGCGGCAGCGGCCTTGCGGGCGTCCGGGTCGCTCACCAGCATCACCTTCAGCCCGTTGTCCAGCAGGAGTGCGCGGTATGCCCTGTCATCGTTGGGGCTCTTGATGATTGCATCGGTGACCGTGGGCGTGACCGGGCCGTTCCCGTCGCTGGTGGTCCGCAAGGCGGCGGGGGTCGAGAGCGGGAAGAGGATCAGGAACAGGATTGCAAATGCGGGCAGGGGCAAGGGAGGGTCTCCTGGTTGTTTTTTGTGTCCGTGTGACCGGCGCGGGAGAGTCAAGGTTCCCGCAACTGGCCTATACTTTCGCAGGTGAAGTCTGAAAGCATACCAGAGGGACCGGTCCCGGAACGCCTGCTCGAGACCCTGGAATGGCTTGGGGAGGCGGCCATCCTGATCGGAAGCTCCGGGGCCGGACACACCATCCTCCGGGTCAACCGGGCCTTCACCCGCCTCACCGGCCATCCGGCCACCGAGGCAGTGGGGCGGCACCCCTCCTTCATCCAGGGCGGCCTTTCAGGGCGGCCGGACGAGCTGGACCGATGGCTGCTCCAGCCGCCGGCCGGACCGGCACAGTCAAGGCTGCTGTTGCGCTGCGAACGGCGTGATGGCACCCCCTACTGGGGTGAACTCGGCCTGCGGACGGTGGGGGAGAGGAAGGGCGCGCCCGCCTCCTCGATCTGCATCCTGAGGGACGTATCGGAACTGCTGGAACCCGCCTCGTTGCAGAAGCCGCATGAAACCGGGGGCGGTGGGGATCCGGGCGGCATCCCGTCCCGGAGCCGCCTCATCGGGCTGCTCGAGCTTCGCTGGAGAGAGGCGATGCGCGACATCAAGCCGCTCACCATCTATCTGATGTGCCTCGATGGACTCGCTCCCGGCGGGCGCGAGGTCGAGGAGGTCCGAGCTTCCCTGCCGGCCCGTGCGGCGGAGATTCTGAGCGGGCAGTTCCGCCGGGCCTCGGACAGCCTGCTGCATGAGGGAGGGGGGCGCTACGCCGCCCTTTCACTCGGCCTCACGCCCTCCCAGGCCATGCACGTGGCGCAGAATGCGGCCAATGCAGTGCGCGAGATCGAGCCTGCGCGGATCACCCTCTCCATCGGGATCAGCACCGGGATCCCCACCCCGCTGACCGACCCCGCATCGGCCCTGGCCGAGGCGGAAGAGGCATTGCGCGAGGCACGGGCGGCCGGGGGAGACATGCAGCGGATGCACGAATTCTGACAGGCGGGAGGCCATGACGCCGGCCAGGGATCCCGCAATCCGGAAGCTCGCGACACGGCCATCCTGACGGCCTTTCCTGGCGATACCGCGAGACTCGATGACGAACCGGCGCTGGTTGCCTCCGCCCTCCCTCGCCCCTATGATCGGCAACATGAACAGACCCCTCCTCCTCCCTGTCCTTCTCGTCTCGATCCTGCTGCCTGCCACCGCCATGGCGGCCGGGACGGCAACGGATGAGGAGCCCCCGCCGGTCGAGATCGGACCGAAGAAGGAACAGGTGGAGGTCATCGCCGTGCGCCCCGGCGGGCGCAAGGTGGTGCGGGTCACCCCCATCTCGGGTGAGCCCTACTGCCTCGAGATCAAGGATCCGGACCCGATGGACCAGATGGACCCCGGTTACAGCGCCAGGGTCCGCTGCCCCTGACAACCTGGTATTCCAGAACATGAAGATGCAAGTCGCCTATGTCCGGATCTTCGTCTCCGATCTGGAGCGCGCCCTGGAGTTCTACAACGGCCTGCTCGGACTGGAGATCAGTTACCGGGACGACGAATTCGGCTGGGCCCAGCTCAGGACCGACGGGGCCGTGCTGGCGCTGGAACGACCTCCGGAGGCCGGCGACTCGGACCTGGTCGGCAGGTACCTGGGGGTGAGCGTGCTGGTGGACGAAGACCTCGTTGAACTCCACGAGCGGCTCAGCGGCCAGGGGGTCGCCTTCTCCGGGGAACCCAAGGAGATGCCCTGGGGCGGCGCCATGACCCAGATCGCGGATCCGGACGGCAATGTCCTGACCCTGATGCAGTGACAGGCCAGCGGGCCATTGCCGGCCCCGGGATCCGCCAGCCGGTCTGCTCCGGGTGGACGGACCGCGGTCTCGCCGGCGGCAACCCGTTCAACCCGCCTCAGGCATAGGCGTCCACCAGGCCGCTAGGGAGGCGGACGGGGACGGTTCCCGAGCGCACCCCCTCTCCCTCCAGGAGACCCTCACCCCCACTCCCCCAGGAGGATTCACCTCTCCATCCGTCGCCGCCAGCGCCTGCCCCGCCGTGCCCCCGGCCTCCATCCTGGGGCGCGTGGTGAGAGATGCTCGCCTGGCCGAGCTGAAGACCGTTGGCGCCCAGCATCTCGCGCAATCTCGGCAGGGCCTCTTCCAGCGCGTCGCGCACCGCGACATGATGGGCCAGAAACTGGACCGAGGCCTGCTCCCTGCTGACATTGACCTTCACGTCCACCGGGCCCAGCTCCGGCGGGTGGATGTGAAACCGGGCCTCCTGCACCCCACCGGCGACCTGCCAGCTCACGCGGGCCATCATCGCCTCACCCCACCCCGGTTGGAGGGGCGACTGAGACACATGGAACTCGGGCCTGCCGTGCGGGTGCGCCACCGGCTGCGGGGAGTTAGCCGGCGCGGGAGTCTGGGCCAGGTGTGCGGGCGTTTGTCCCCTGGGGTCCGGGGCCGACGCCATACCGGCGGCGCCCTCCGGTCCCTCTCCGCCGCCCCGGAGCACGGGCAGCGGGGATGGCCCGGCCGGTGACCCCTTCCCTCCGGAGCCTCCATCAGTCACCCGGCCCTGGCGACCATCCGCCCTCAGCAGTTCCGCAAAACCCTCCACGGGGCCAGTCTGCCTGGCGGCAGGGGACGGTGTCCCCGGTTCTGCCGGTGCCGGTACACCCTCCCGCGAAGTGGTT
>RFJX01000126.1 GCA_003694425.1 Gammaproteobacteria bacterium | reverse complement strand
CTCCGCGCTGGCTGCCTGGCGCGACGCCGGCGGTATCGCCGTGGGCAACGCCATCGGCTCCAACATCGCCAATATCGGTCTGGTGCTCGGTGCCACCGCGCTGATCCGGCCGCTGCGGGTCGATTCGCGGATCATCCGCCGGGAGCTGCCGCTGATGTTCGCCGCCATGTTCCTCGTCCTGGCCCTGATCCGGGACGAGCGGCTTTCACGTCCGGATGGCCTGATCCTGGCGCTCGCCATGACCGCCGTGATCGTCTGGCTGTTGCGCCTGAGCCGCGGGACGCCGGAGGCCGACCTGCTGGTCAGCGAGATCGAGCGGGAACTGCCGGTCGGCATGAGCACCGCCCGGGCGCTGGTCTGGCTGGTCCTCGGACTGGCGCTGATGCTGGGGGGCTCCCATGTCCTGGTCCGGGGCGCGGTCGGCATCGCCACGGCGCTGGGGGTGAGCGACCTGGTGATCGGTCTGACCATCGTGGCGGTGGGCACCAGCCTGCCGGAGCTGGCCGCATCCGTCATGAGCGCCCTCAAGGGAGAGGCGGAGATGGCCATCGGCAACATCATCGGCTCGAACATCTTCAACAGCCTGGCGGTGCTGGCACTGCCGGGGCTCATCCGGCCGGCCACCCTGGACCCCGCGGTCCTGGGACGTGATTTCCCCATCATGCTGTTGTTCAGCCTGGTGCTGCTGCTCGGCGCGCGCGGCTTCCGCGGCCGTCCGGGTCGTCTTTGCCGGTCCGACGGCAGTCTGCTGCTGACCGGCTTCATCGCCTATCAACTGTTCCTCTACTATGACGCGGGCAGTCTCTGAGCCGATGGTGAGAGCGCGATCCCCGTCCCGCCAGTGCCGCTGGTAGAATCGTCACATGCAAGTCGATGACCAGAGACTGATGGAACTGGGCCGCCGGGTGCTGGAGACCGAGGCGGCCGCGGTCCGGGCCCTGATCCCCCGCATCGATGACGATTTCGCCCGGGCCTGCCGCTACATGCTGGCCTGCCGGGGCCGGGTGGTGGTGCTGGGGATGGGCAAGTCGGGCCATATCGGGGGGAAGATCGCGGCCACCCTGGCCAGTACCGGGACCCCGGCCTTCTTCGTCCATCCCGGGGAGGCCAGCCACGGGGACATGGGCATGATCACCCGTGAGGATGTCACCCTGGCGCTGTCGAACTCCGGCGAGACCGCGGAGCTGCGGGTACTGCTGCCCCTGATCAAGCGCCTCGGCGTACCCCTGGTCGCCCTCACCGGTCGCCGCCGCTCCACCCTGGGCCAGGCGGCCGACGTCTGTCTCGATGTCAGCGTGGCCCAGGAGGCCTGTCCCCTGGGGCTGGCCCCCACCGCCAGCACCACCGCCGCCCTGGCGATGGGCGACGCCCTGGCCATCGCCCTGCTCGAGGCGCGCGGCTTTGACGCCGACGATTTCGCCCTCTCCCATCCCGGCGGCAGCCTGGGCCGGCGGCTGCTGCTGAAGATCGCCGACGTGATGCACACCGGCGAGGAGATGCCGGTGGTCACCACCGGCACGCCACTGGGTGAGGTGCTGATGGAGATGACCCGCAAGGGACTGGGGATGACCGCGGTGGTGGACCCGGAACAGCGCCTGCTGGGGGTCTTCACCGACGGCGACCTGCGCCGCGCCCTGGACCATGGCGTGGATGTGCACGAGGCGATGGTCGAGGAGCTGATGACCACCGGCTGCAAGACCATATCCAGTGACGACCTGGCGGCCGCGGCGCTGGAGCGGATGCAGAAGCACCGCATCAATGCCCTGCCGGTGACGGACGGGGAGGGGCGCCTCATCGGGGTGCTCAACATGCACGACCTGCTGCGCGCGGGAGTGGTGTGATGGAGGTCCGCCTCGAAGGAAGCGAAGGGCAGGCGGCCGCGCAGGAGGTCCTGGAGCGGGCCCGGTCGGTGCGTCTCATCCTGTTCGACATCGACGGGGTCTTCACCGACGGCAGTCTGCTGCTGCTGGACAACGGGGTCGAGGGGAAGGTATTCAACGTGCGCGACGGCCTGGGCCTGGTGATGCTGCTGGAGGCCGGGATCGAGGTGGGCGTCATCAGCGGTCGCAACTCGCCGGTGGTGGCCGAGCGGATGGGGGAGCTGGGGGTGCGGCACATCCACCAGGGGAAGTCGCGCAAGCTGCCGGTGTTCGAATCCATCCTCGCCGAGCTCTCCCTGCAACCGGAGCAGGCCGCCTACATGGGTGACGACCTGCCGGACCTGCCGGTGCTCCGTCGCGCCGGGCTGGCGCTGACCGTGGCCGACGCCGATCCCAGGGTCCTGGCCGAGGCCCACTGGTGCAGCAGCCGGCCAGGTGGGCGGGGCGCCGTGCGCGAGGCCTGCGAGCTGATCCTCGAGGCCCAGGGTCATCTCCGGCGGCTGGCCGGGGGACACGGCGCATGATCCCCGCCCGCTGGAGGCTCCCGCTGCTGCTCCTCTGCCTGGCCCTGGGCAGTGCCTGGCTGCTGGAGCGGTTGCGGGAGCGCGCTACCGCCCGTCAGGCAGTGGAGCAGCACCACCCCGATCTCTACATGGAGAACTTCGTCCGCCTCGGCATGGACAAAGAAGGACGGCTGCGCAACAGGCTGCGCGCCACCAGGCTCATGCACTACCCGGACGACGATACCACCGAGATGATCCGGCCGCGTCTGCAGGTCATCAGCGGGGACGGGGTGCCGATGTTCGTCACCGCCGACCGTGCCTGGGCCTCCTCGGACAACGAGGTGATCCTGCTCTATGGGGAGGTCCGCATCTGGCGCAATCGCCCGGACGGTGAGAGGGAGCTCGAACTGATAACCTCGGACCTCAAGGTCCTCCCGGAAGAGGAGTACGCAGAGACCGAGGAGCCGGTCACCATCATCGGTGACCGGATGGTCACCGATGCCACGGGGCTGCGGGCCGACCTGGCCCGCCGCCGCCTGAAACTCCTGCACAAGGTAAGGAGCCGTTATGAGACATCACCAAGACTGTGACCGTGAGAGGGCGACCCCGGCCGCCCGTGGTGCCGTGGCGGCGCGGCCTCCGCTCCTTCTCCGATCCCTGCTGCCGGGACTTCTCCTGCTGTGCGGCGCCGCCGCCTTCGCCCTGCCGGATGATGCCGAGCAGCCGATCGCCATCGAGGCCGACGCCTTCGAACTGGACGACCTCCAGGGGATCGCCATCTACAGCGGTGCGGTGGTCGCCACCCAGGGCTCCATCCGCCTCGAGGGAGACAAGCTCACGGTGCGCTACGACAAGAACCAGGACCTGGACGAGGTACTGCTGCAGGGGAAACTGGCCCGTTTCCGGCAGCAGCGCGAGGTCGGGGGGGAATGGATCAAGGGCAAGGCCAGACGGATCGAATACTATCCCAAGAAGGACCTGCTGATCCTGCTGCAGCAGGCCGAGGTGACCGAGGGCAAGCGGCTGATCAAGGGAGACCGCATCGAGTACGACATCGCAAACGCGCGGGTCAAGGCGCGCAAGGCCACCACCTCCGCCGGCAAGGAGAAGAAGGGGGGCCGGGTGCGTATCGTGATCCCGCCGAAGAAAAAGACCAGGGAATGAGATACCCGCAAACCGGTCCGATCCGGGGGCAGGACCGATGAGCCTCCTCTCCGCGCGGCACCTGGCCAAGAGTTTCCGCTCCCGCCAGGTGGTACACGACGTCAGCCTGGAACTGGCCAGCGGTGAGGTGGTCGGTCTGCTGGGTCCCAACGGCGCCGGCAAGACCACGAGCTTCCACATGGTGGTCGGGCTGATCCCCTGTGACGAGGGCACCATCCAGCTGGACCACCACGATGTGGGCAACCTGCCGATGGACCAGCGAGCCCGCCTGGGGATCGGCTATCTGCCGCAGGAGGCCTCGGTCTTCCGCAAGCTGAGTGTGGAGGAGAACCTGCTGGCGGTGCTCGAGGCGCAGCCGGAGCTGAACGAGGAACAGCGCAAGCGGCGCCTGGAGAGCCTGCTGCGGGAGTTCCATATCGGCCACCTCCGGGAGAACCTGGGGGCCAGCCTCTCCGGGGGTGAGCGGCGGCGGGTCGAGATCGCCCGGGCCCTGGCCACCGCGCCCCATTTCATCCTCCTGGACGAGCCCTTCGCCGGCGTCGACCCCATCTCGGTCCTGGACATCCAGCGCATCATCCGCCACCTTCGCAACCTCGGTCTGGGGGTGCTGATCACCGACCACAACGTACGCGAGACCCTCGGGATCTGCGACCGCGCCTATATCGTCAGCGAAGGAAGGATCATCGCCGCCGGGGACCCCCAGGCCATCCTCGAGGATGAAAAGGTCCGCGATGTCTATCTCGGCAGCGAGTTCCGTCTCTGACGGGGGCTGTGTCCGGGGAATATTTCGCACCGCAACACGCCATGGCCCGGAAATTGCGTTAGACTTGGAATAACGATGACTCGGGGCCCCCGGAACACCAGCGCGGGACCCTGGCGGACGCCTTGAAATCCGCGTCGCCAGTCACGAGTCCGGCCGGAAAAACGCCAGATGAAACAGTCCCTACAGCTTCGCCTGGGTCAGCAGCTCACCATGACCCCGCAACTGCAGCAGGCCATCCGCCTGTTGCAGCTCTCCGCGCTGGAGCTGCAGGCGGAGGTCCAGGAAGCGCTGGAATCCAACATGATGCTGGAGCTGGCGGAGGAGGGAGGCACAGAGCCGGGTGCCGCCGAAGCGGAGGGCACGGTCAATGGCGAAGAGTTCGCCGGAGCGACGTCGGAGGTCGCCGGGGAGGCGGCGGCAGCAGGGGACGAGCCACCCGCCGGCTCCGGGACCCTGGATGAGGGGGTGCAGAGCGAGGAGATCCCGCAGGATCTGCCGGTCGATACCGGCTGGGAGGACATCTACGAAGGGGCGGGCGCCAGCGGCGCCGCCGGCAGCCCGGTCGAGGGTCCGGTGCTGGAGCAGCCCGCCAGCAGTGGCGGATTGCAGGAACACCTGCTCTGGCAGCTCAATCTCATGTCCTGCAGCGACCGTGACCGCGCCATCGCCACCGCCATCATCGACGCCATCGACGAACAGGGCTACCTGCGCTCATCCCCGGAAGAGCTGCTCGCCACCATCGGCGACGAGAGCGTCGAGGCGGATGAACTCGAGGCGGTACTGCACCTGGTGCAGAGCCTCGATCCCCCGGGAGTGGCCGCCCGTGACCTGGGCGAGTGCCTGACCCTGCAACTGCGGCAACTCCCCGCCGGGACCCCCTGGCTCGAGGAGGCCCGCCGGCTGGTGAGCGAGCACCTGGACCTCCTTGCGGCGCGCAATTACAAGACCCTCATGCGCCGGATGCACCTGGACAAGGAAGAGCTGCAGGAGGTCATCGGGCTGATCCAGACGCTCAACCCGCGTCCCGGTGCCGCCCTGGACCAGCGTGAGACCGAATACATCGTGCCCGATGTCTTCGTCCGCAAGGTGGAGGGGGCATGGAAGGTGGAGCTCAACCAGGAGGCCCTGCCCAGGCTGCGGCTCAACCGGCACTACACCAGCCTGATGCGTCAGGTGGGCAATGGCAAGGACCTCGATTCCCTCAGGAAGCACCTGCAGGAGGCGCGCTGGTTCATCAAGAGCCTGCGCAGCCGCAGCGAGACCCTGCTGCGGGTGGCCACCGCCATCGTCGAGCGCCAGCAGGGCTTCCTCGAATATGGTGAGGAGGCGATGAAGCCGATGGTGCTGGCCGACATCGCCGAGGCGCTGGGAATGCACGAGTCGACCATCTCCCGGGTCACCACCCGCAAATACATGCACACGCCGCGTGGCATCTTCGAACTGAAGTATTTCTTCTCCAGCCACGTCGGCACCAGCCTCGGCGGAGAGGCCTCCTCCACCGCGATTCGTGCCGTGATCAGGAAGCTGATCGCGGCGGAGGACCCTGCGCGGCCCTTGAGTGACAGCCGGATCGCCGCCATCCTCAAGGAACAGGGGATCAATGTCGCCCGCAGGACCGTGGCCAAGTACCGGGAATCGATGCAGATCCCCCCTTCCAACGAACGCCGGCGGCTGGCCTGAGGCCGGCCGGAGACCAATCGATCTTTATGGAGTGACAAGGAGCCAGCAATGCAACTCAACCTTACCGGACACCATGTCGATATCACCCCTGCCCTGCGCAGCTATGTCGAGAGCAAGCTCGAACGGGTGCGGCGCCATTTCGATCACATGACCAACGTGCACGTGGTCCTGGGCGTGGAGAAACAGCGGCAGAAGGCCGAGGCGACCCTGCACGCCGCCGGCGCCAACATCTTCGCCGATGCGGTCGACGATGACATGTACGCCGCCATCGACGGCCTGATCGACAAGCTCGACCGCCAGATCCGCAGGCACAAGGAGCGGCTCAAGGACCACCGCGGGCGCAACAACGCCGGCCACACGACCCCGACCGAGGAATAGGAGCCGAAGATGCCCCGGATCGCCGATCTCCTCACCCCTACCAGGGTCGATGCCGACTGCGCCGCGCGCAGCCGCAAGGCCGTGCTGGAGCGGCTTGCCACCCTGCTGGCGGAGGGACTGGAACAGCCCGGTGCAGAGGAGATCGCCAGGGCCCTGCAGGGGCGCGAGGATCTCGGGAGCACCGGTCTTGGCCACGGGATCGCCATCCCGCACGGCCGTATCGGCGGGATCACCCAGCCGCGTGCGGCCTTCGTCCGTCTGGGCGAGGGGATCGACTTCGAGGCCATCGACCTGGAGCCGGTGGACCTCTTCTTCGCCCTCCTCGTGCCGGAGGAATCCACCGATGAGCATCTGGACATCCTCTCCCAGCTGGCCACCCTCTTCAGCGATGCCGGTTACCTCGAGCGCCTGCGCCAGGCGAAGGACGGCTGGGAGCTCTATCGGCTGCTGATCGACCCGCAGGGACAGTTGCTGCGCGCCCAGGGGCAATGAAGTCCATCACCCTGCAGGAGGTCTTCGACCGCCACGCAAGGGAGCTGCGGCTGGAGTGGGTGGCCGGTCAGGCCGGAAGCGACCGGGCCATCAGTACCAGCGACATGGGGGAGGTGGCCCCGAGGCCCGGTATCGACGAGATGGCGACCGGGGGCAACCAGGGCCAGGAGACGGCCCGCAGCCAGCTCAAGAAGTCGCTGGTCGGCCACCTCAACATCATCCATCCCCACAAGGTGCAGGTACTCGGCCGCTCCGAGCTGAACTACCTGGACGGGCTCAGGCCCATGATTCGCCGCTACACCCTGCGCCAGCTCGAGGAGGTGGCCCCCGAATGCATCATCGTGGCCGAGGACCAGCCGGTGCCGGAGGACCTGCTGGAGCTCGCCGGGCGCAACCAGATCCCCCTGTGGCGCACCCCGCTGGAGAGCAGCAAGCTCACCGACGACCTGCAGTACCACCTCTCCACCGCCCTGGCCGAGGTGGTGGTGATCCACGGGGTGTTCATGGAGGTGATGGCCATCGGCGTCCTCCTCACCGGGCCTCCCGGGATCGGCAAGAGCGAAGTGGCGCTGGAGCTGATCACCCGTGGTCATCGCCTGGTGGCGGACGATGCCCCCGAGTTCTCGCGCATCGCCCCCGG
>RFJX01000125.1 GCA_003694425.1 Gammaproteobacteria bacterium | reverse complement strand
TCTAGCTTCTAGCTTCTAGCTTCTGTCTTCTATCTTCCAGCTCCTAGCTCCCAGCTTCCAGCTTCTATCTCCCCCCTCAATCCATGTTCCGCCCGTAGAAGATCTCCAGCATCTCGCGGCGCAGGCGTTCGCGGATCTCCGACTTCTCCTCCTCGGTGAGCTCGTCCACGCCGGTGCCGAAGAGGTAGTTGTCGAGCTCGAACTCCTTGAGCAGCATCTTGGTGTGGAAGATGTTCTCCTGGTAGATGTTGACATCGATCATCTCGTAGCGGCGCTTGGTGTCCTCGCTCATGAAGTTCTGGATGGAATTGATGCGGTGATCGATGAAATGCTTGGTCCCGGAGACGTCGCGCGTGAATCCGCGTACCCGGTAATCGATCGTGACGATGTCCGACTCGAAGCTGTGGATGAGGAAATTGAGCGCCTTGAGCGGCGAGATGCGTCCACAGGTGGAGACGTCGATGTCGGCGCGGAAGGTGCTGATCCCGTTGTCCGGGTGGCTCTCGGGATAGGTGTGCACCGCGATGTGGCTCTTGTCGAGGTGGGCCACGACGGCGTCGGGCAGGGGACCGGGGGCTTCGCGGTCCACGAGCGCGGTCCGTGGCAGCACCGGTTCCTCCGAGATGAGCATGGTGACGCTCGCCCCCTGGGGATCGTAGTCCTGGTGCGCGACGTTGAGGATGTTGGCCCCGATGATGTCGGCCACTTCCTCGAGGATACGCGTCAGCCGGTCGGCATTGTAGGCCTCGTCGATGTACTCGATGTACTCGCGCACATGCTCCGGCATCTTGGCGTAGCAGATGTCGTAGATGTTGAAGCTCAGGGTCTTGGTGAGATTGTTGAAGCCGTGCAGCTTGAGTTTCTTCATCGGCATCGCTGGACCCCCGCTGAGATCGGCTGGCCGGGCGGCAGGTGATCGGCTCAATTGAATATGATACCAGCCGGACCGGCTCAGCGTCCGCCTGCGTCGGCGTCCCGGATCTCGAAATCGTGGGTGATCTGGGCCGTCTTACCGAGCATGATGGAGGCCGAGCAGTACTTCTCGGCAGACAGCTGCACGGCGCGTGCCACCTGTTTCTCGGCGAGTCCGCGGCCGGTGACGATGAAGTGGACGTGGATGCGCGTGAACACCTTGGGCGGTGTCTCGGCCCGCTCCGCCTCCAGCTCGACGACGCAGTCGAGCACGGGCTGGCGGGCCCGTCGCAGGATGTGCACCACGTCGAAGGCCGTGCACCCGCCCATGCCGAGCAGCACCATCTCCATGGGGCGTACTCCGAGATTGCGCCCGCCTTCCTCGGGGGGGCCATCCATCACCACGGCATGACCACTCCCGGATTCACCCAGGAAGGTGGCCTGCTCGACCCACTTGACCCGTGCCTTCATGCGCCTGCCCCTCGGAAAGTGCGAAGCCTATCACAGATCGACAGTGAACTGGAGGTAGCCTACACTGTCTCCTGTCAAGGAACGCGGTTGCGTGCCGATGCACTGCACATGATGGAAAGGAGACCCATACCGCCCGGTTCCACCGGCAACCCTTCGATCGACCGGTTCCTGGAACACTGCCACCGGCGTCGCTACCCGGCCAAGAGCGTCATCATCTACGCCGGGGACGCCCCGGATGCGCTCTACTACATCGTCTCGGGCTCGGTGAGCGTGCTCATCGAGGACGAGAACGGGCACGAAATCGTGCTCGCCTACCTCAACAAGGGCGATTTCTTCGGCGAGATGGGCCTGTTCGGCGAAGAGAGCACGCGCAGCGCCTGGGTCCGCACCCGCACGGAGTGCGAACTGGCCGAGATCAGCTACGCCAAGTTCCGCCAGCTCGCCAAGGAGGACCCGGAGATCCTGTTCGCGCTCGCCTCCCAGATGGCGGCCCGCCTGCGCACCACGAGCCGCAAGGTCTCGGACCTCGCCTTTCTCGACGTAACGGGAAGGGTGGCACGAACATTGCTTGATCTCTGTAAACAACCCGATGCCATGACGCACCCCGACGGCATGCAGATCCGCATCACCCGGCAGGAGATCGGGCGCATCGTCGGCTGCTCCCGGGAGATGGTGGGCCGGGTGCTGAAGAATCTCGAGGAACAGGGCCTGATCACCGCCCGGGGCAAGACCATCGTCGTCTTCGGGACCCGCTGAGGCGGTTGATCGCCTCAGCGGGTCGCGGTTCACTTCTCGTTCGATCCCACCCTGGGCGCCTTGCCTGCCAATCCGGTCACGGCCGCCGGATCCACGTCCGCCATGGCCGGCAGTTCATGCGCGATGCCCTTGTGGCAGTCGATGCAGGTCTTGCCCTGTGTCAGACCCTCTGAGTGCTGCTTGACCGCACGCCGCCCCTGGTAGGTGAAGTCCATGTAGTCGTAGTTGTGGCAGTTGCGGCATTCGCGCGAGTCCGTCTCCTTCATGGTCTTCCAGACGTGCCGTGCCAGCTCCAGGCGCTTCGCCTCGAACTTCTCGCGGGTGTCGATACTGCCCATGATCTTGTGCAGCAGCTCGTTGGAAGCCTTGATCTTTCTCACCACCTTGTGCACCCAGTCCTTGGGAACGTGGCAGTCCGGGCAGGTTGCACGAACGCCGGTTCGGTTCGCGTAATGAATCGTGTTGCGGTATTCCTGGTAGACGTTGTCCCGCATTTCGTGGCACGAAATGCAGAACACTTCCGTGTTGGTGGCTTCCATCGCGGTATTGAAGCCGCCCCAAAAGATGATCCCGGCGATGAAACCGACGCCAAGGATGCCGCCCAGCGTGTGCCTCGGGTCCGGGCTTCTCAGCGCATGCCACAGGCGGCACAGCACCCCTCCCGACTCGCAACCTTTTCGTTCGTTCATTTCCCTACCCCTTTACCCGCTCAGGCGGGAAATCCCAGGACACTCATTCGCCACCCAGGGCCTCGACCGGTTTGAACGTGTTCTCCACCAGAGGCTTGGCATCCGCCTGCGGTACATGGCACTGTGTGCAGAAGTATCGCCTCGGCGCGACGTTGGCCAGTTCCTTGCCGTTACGGTCGATGAAATGGGTACGGCTGATCTTGGTCGCACCATACTGCTTGTAATGCTTCCAGCTGTGGCAACTCATGCACTTGTTGAACTTGAGATCGATCTGATAACCGTCGATACGGTGAGGAATGAGCGGGGGTTGATCCACGTAGTTCCGCTCGATCGGCTCCCCGTCCTTCTGGTATCGCTTGAGTTCAGGTACCTTGGCCGGTGCGTCGATATCGAGCATCCCCCGCAGCGAGGTCACGGGCGGAGCACTCATCACGGGCTCGGCCACGCCCGCCGCAAGCAGTGCGAGACTCGTAACCAGCATCTTCACTCTCATGTTCCTGCCTCCATGTTGGCTTGCCGTCGTTGGGCGGCAGTGGATGACACACCTGCCGGAGCGACAGGCCGCTCGACGTTCCCAAGAACCTCTTCCCGCTGGTTGAAGCGGCTTCGAAACCCGAACACGCGTCGCGCGCACACGTCGATGCATCGACCGCAATTGGTACAATTCGAATCCAGGATGACCGGTCCCTTGCCTTTTTCGGCTCCCTTGAGGGCTGGACGGATGACCTGGGGTTCGGGGCAGACGGCGAAACAGTCCATGCAGTCATCGCACCGGGATCGTGCATAGGCGGAAATGCGGACGAGACTCCATGTACCCAGGAGCGAATAGAAGGCGCCCATGGGGCAGAGATGGCCGCACCAGAGATGGCGTCCGACGAAAAGATCCAGGAGGAAAACCATGAGTATCACGGCCCAGGCCATGCCCATGCCGAACAGAATCGCGCGGTGCGTCATGGAGACGGGATTGACCAGTTCCCAGACGAGGGATCCCGTGACGGCTGCGAGCAGCAGGACCACGACCAGCAGCCAGTACCTCGTCCGGCGGGAGATGCGCGCGTTCGATCGCAACCCGAGCTTCATGCGCAACCAATGCGCCAGATCCGTGACCGGGTTGATGGGACAGACCCAGGAACAATAGGCACGCCCCCCGACCAGACCGTAGAACACCACCACGATCAGCGCACCCACCAGGGCGGTCGTCTCTGGAACGTGCCTGGCGAAGAGCGCCTGCAACAACACGAACGGGTCCGTCAAGGGCACGGTATCCAGGATCCTGCTGCTGGAAAGGTTTCCCTTGATCACCCAAACGCCGGCCCAGGGACCGAGAAGAAAGAGCCCGAGAATGCCGAATTGACTGATACGTCGCAGGAGAAGCCACTTGTGGGCACGAAACCATCCCAGCTCCCGTACCGCCTCGCTACCGGGCATGCTGCGTGCCTTCATGGCAATGCCCTCCTCCTGCGACGCAGGCTTTCCAACGGATCGTCCCCGAAAGGCGAATCGTCCGGCGGGACGCCGCCTTCTTTCCGGTCCGGTGCAGGGTTGGCCTTCCGACGCACGATGCCGGTGCGATAGTCGTACTCGACACCCTCCGGAAGGTTGAACCTGCGCGACTTCTCTTCCTCGGTGAGGCCCTTGACCCGGTGCTTCCATCCCAGCCGGTAATGACGCCCGAGCATGCCACGGGCGAGGTCGAGAGGAATGACCTTGATGGCCGCTTCATCGAGGATGCAGGCATGCTCGCACTTTCCGCAGCCGGTGCAGGCTTCCGAGTGGACCACGGGGATGAAGCGTGCGTGGGTGCCGGAACGCCGGTTGTGCTGCATCTCGATGGTGATCGCCTTGCCGCGCAAGGGGCAGATGTTGAAACACACCTCGCACCGGAGCCCCTGGAATGCGATACACGATTCCTGGTCCACGATCACCGCCAACCCCATGCGCGCCTGGTCGATGTCGGTGAGCCCATGATCGAGCGCCCCGGTCGGACAGGCCTTGACGCAGGGGATGTCCTCGCACATCTCGCACGGCACCTCGCGGGCGCGAAACCAGGGTGTACCCGTGGCCACCGGCTCACCTGGCCTCGCCAGTCGCAAGGTCCCGTAGGGACAATCCCGGACACAGAGGCCGCAGCGGATGCAGGCACCAAGAAATTCACGTTCCGGCAACGCCCCCGGGGGACGTATCGCCTGGGCGGGCAAGGCCGAGGCCACTTGCCGATCGTAGATACCGAGCCCCAGGCCGGCTACCGTCACGGCGCCGACGGTTCGCATGGTATCCACCAGGAACCGCCTTCGCTCAGAGCTCTTCGGTTTTTCCTCGGCCTTGCTCACGCCCACACACCTGCTCGTTTCTCAGGCACGCACCACCTTCACGGCACACTTCTTGTAGTCCGTCTCCTTGGAGAGCGGATCCGTGGCGTCCAGGGTGCACTTGTTGATCAGGCGCCCGGCATCGAACCAGGGGACGAAGATCAACCCCCGGGGTGGCCGGTTCCGGCCACGGGTTTCGACACGCGCCGTGATCTCGCCCCGCCGACTGATCACTTTCGCCGCCATCCCACGGCGTAGGCCGCGCTCCCTGGCATCGTCCGGGTTCATGAAGATGACCGCGTCCGGGAAGGCCCGGTACAGCTCCGGCACGCGCCGCGTCATGGAGCCCGAGTGCCAGTGCTCGAGGATCCGTCCCGTGCAAAGCCAGAGATCGTACTCGTCGTCCGGGCTCTCCGCCGGCGGCTCGTAGGGTGCGGATATGATGTTGGCCCTACCATCCTTGCGCCCGTAGAAGTAGACACCCGCCCCCTTGGGGACGTAGGGATCGTATCCTTCACGGTACCGCCACAGCGTTTCCTTGCCGTCGATGACCGGCCAGCGCAAGCCACGAACACGATGGTAGACGTCGAAGGGAGCCTGCTCGTGGCCCTTCTTCGGTCCCTCGTGCTGGAAGCGCCGGTATTCCTCGAACAACCCCTTCTGTACATAGAACCCGAAGTGCTCGGACTCGTCGTTGTCGTAGACGTTCCCGTCCTCGTCCCTGACGGTTCCGTGCTCGTACGGGAACTTGTCCACCTGGCCGTTGCGGAAGAGGATCTCGAACAACGTCTTGCCGCGGTATTCCGGCTTCTTGGCGATGAGTTCCTCCGGCCAGACTTCCTCGACCTTGAATCGCTTCGAGAATTCCAGGATCTGCCACAGATCGGACTTGGCCTCTCCGGGCGGCTTCACCTGCTGACGCCAGAACTGGGTGCGCCGCTCGGCGTTACCGTAGGCACCTTCCTTCTCCGTCCACATCGCCGTCGGCAAGATGAGGTCGGCGGCCATGGCGGTCACGGTCGGGTAGGGATCGGACACAACGATGAAATTCTCGGGATTCCGGTATCCAGGCCAGGTCTCCTCGTTGAGGTTGGCTGCGGCCTGCATGTTGTTGTTGCACATGACCCAGTAGGCGTTGAGCTTGCCGTCCTTGAGCATGCGGTTCTGGAGCACGGCATGGTAGCCCACCTTCCCCGGGATGGTGCCCTCCGGCAACTTCCAGATCTTCTCCGCCAGGTCGCGGTGGGATTTCTTCTTGACCACGTAGTCCGCCGGAAGCCGGTGTGCAAAGGTACCCACCTCGCGGGCCGTGCCACACGCCGAGGGCTGCCCGGTCAAGGAGAAGGGGCTGTTCCCGGGCTCGGAGATCTTGCCCATCAGCAGGTGCACGTTGTAGATCAAGCCATTGACCCACACGCCCCGGGTGTGCTGATTGCACCCCATGGTCCAAAGCGACATGACTTTCTTGTTCGGGTCGGCATAGACCTTGGCGAGGCGTTCCAGCTTTTCCTTGGGTACGCCCGAAAGCTCGGACACGTATTCCAACGTGTAAGGCTCCACGGACTTGGCATATTCCTCGAAGCTGATCTTGTGGAACTTGCCCACGCCCGGGTTCTTCGCCTTCTTCTCCAGCGGATGGTCCGGGCGCAGGCCATAGCCGATGTCGGTGGTGGCCTGGTTGAAGTTGACGTGCTTCTTGATGAAGTCCTCGTTGTAGGCCTTGTTCTGGATGATGTAGTTGGCGATGTAGTTCAGGATCGCCAAGTCCGTCTGGGGCACGAAGACGATGGGATTGTCGGCCAGTTCGAAGCAGCGGTTCTCGTAGGTGGAGAGCACGTGCACCTCGCATCCCGGCTTGGTGAGCCGCGTGTCCGTGAGGCGCGACCAGAGGATGGGGTGCATCTCGGCCATGTTCGACCCCCAGAGCACGAACACATCGGCATTCTCGAGGTCGTCGTAACAGCCCATGGGCTCGTCGGAGCCGAAGCCCCGGATGAACGCCCCCACGGCGGAAGCCATGCAGTGGCGCGCGTTGGGATCGATGTTGTTGGAACGGAACCCTGCCTTGTAGAGCTTGGATGCAGCGTACCCTTCCCAGATCGTCCACTGACCGGAACCGAACATGCCGACGCGCGAGGTGAGCTGATCGACCGGCTTGCCCTTGTTCTCTTCCATGCTCCTGCGGATTGCGGCCTTCCATTTCTCCGCCATGATGTCGAAGGCCTCGTCCCAGGACACGGGTTCGAACTCGCCTTCCTTGTCGAACTTGCCGTTGCGCTTGCGCAGCAGGGGCGTAGTCAGGCGGTCCTTGCCGTACATGATCTTGGACAGGAAATAGCCCTTGATGCAATTGAGGCCCTTGTTCACCGGTGCATCCGGATCACCCTGTGTCGCCACGACACGGCCGTCACGCGTGCCCACCAGCACGCTGCATCCCGTGCCGCAGAAACGGCAGGGCGCCTTGTCCCACCGAATGCTGGCGTCTTTCGCCGCCAACGCCTTGCCCGCCGGGAGCGTGATTCCAGCAGCTGCCGCTGCCGCTGCCGCCGCATTGGCCTTGACGAATTCTCGCCGCGTCAACTTCATCGTTCTGCCTCCTGTTCCACGATCTCATCGAGCCGCTCGTCTTCCTCGTACTGGTGATACACGAGGGAAACAGCCAGCACACCCGGTACCGATTCGATGTTCATGACCCTTTCGGTCAATTGCCGCTCTCCAGTGGCTTCCACGGTCACGACCAGCTTGCCTTCCTCGCTGGACGCATGCACTTCCACACCATCCAGGCGCTCGAGTCGACTGCAGACCTGCTCACGCCTTTCCGGCCTGGCACGAACCACGATGCCGGATATGTTCATGCTCCACCTCCAGGATTCACGACGATCCGGATTGCATCCTCCGGGCAGGGAGCCACACAGGCTCCACAACCAGTGCACAGGGCGTCGTCGATGCGTATCCTCGCCACGCCTCCCGGTGCCAGCCGAAATCCGATGGCACGTGTCTCGCAATGATCACCGCAAATGCGACATTCCACGCCGACGAGTGAGAGACAGTGGGATGCCAATCGGATCTGGACCTTCCAGGGCGGCGTTCCGTCGGGATCCAGGAAAAGCCCTTCCGGGCAGGCACGGGCGCAGTCACCGCAAAAGGTACATTCCCCTCGATGGAAATCGATGACAGGGGTACGACGCCAGGGGACGATCACTCCCGTGGCACAAGCCTCGATACATTCACCACAGCCCGTGCAACGGGCGAGAAACTCGTGTTCGGGACGGCTCCACGGGGGACGCATCGGGAGCTGGACTCGACCCAAGGGGAGAACCGTGGTGGTCATTGTCAATGCGAATATCGGCAACTGTCCTCGCAGCAAAACTTTCCGAATATTCCGGTCAATTGAACATGA
This sequence comes from Gammaproteobacteria bacterium, assembly GCA_003694425.1. Taxonomy (GTDB): domain Bacteria; phylum Pseudomonadota; class Gammaproteobacteria; order J113; family J113; genus J113. The sequence goes on along the minus strand of RFJX01000125.1, from coordinate 146 downwards.
TCTCGATCAACCGAAACCTGTCATACGCTGCCATTTCATGCGCCACACGGCCGGGATGGGCGTGATTCTTGACACAGATCAAAATTCACCAACTCGGGGCGTGGAGGGGTATACTTTCCACAGGCAACGGATCGACCAACGTGGAG
>RFJX01000124.1 GCA_003694425.1 Gammaproteobacteria bacterium | reverse complement strand
GGTACGGCACCGGAGGGTGAAGCCGGTCCGGCAGAGGGGGACGCCGCAGGCACCTGTTGTTCCCCTGCTGCCGGCTGCCGGGCCCCCGAAGGGGCGGCCCCGGCAGGGCCATGCGGCACCCCGGGCGGTGGCGGTCCGGTGGCTGGATGGGGGTGGCCGGCCGCCATCCCGCCCGGTCCGGATGACACTGCGCCCGGCTCCGCCTCTGGCGGTACCGTGCCGGAGGGGATGAGGTCCTCTTCCCGGGGCGCTGGGCCCGCCGGCGAACGGCTGGCCGACTTGCGTCGCTCCAGATATTGCCTGCGCAGGGCCTCCTGGTGCCGGTCGTAATCCAGGTCGGGCAGGACCCCGGCCCCTGCCAGGAGTTCGTTGGCCTCCCGGTAGAGGTGCCCGAGGGAGGGGGCGGCCGTGGCCTCGATGCTGTGGATCAGGCTCATGGTGGGCGCCTTGCCGAGGGCCAGGGGGAGGAATCCGCGGGCGATCGACTTGAGCAGGGCGGCCACGCCGAAGGGGTTGTCCTCGGGGTCCACCTCCCCCCCGCTCAGCCGCGACAGGCGCTGCTCGATGCAGAACAGCTCCTTCTTGTATTGCTGCTCCAGCCGGGCGATGGTGGAGGAGAGGGCGAGGAAGGTCTCGAACTCCTGTTCATCGACCAGGGAGAGCCCATTGCCACCGGCCTCCTGCCGGGGGCCGGAGCCTTGCCCGCCCTGCAGCCCTTCCAGGCGCTCGTGGAGCTGCTCCTCCACCCGCCGGGTGATCGCCTCCCGTTCCCGCTTGATCGCCTTGATGGCGGCGAAGAAGTCGGCCTGCTCGGCGTTGCTGGTGGCCTTCGCCGCATCCTGGAACAGCTGTTCGTCGACCTGGCGCAGCAGGTCGGCGAGGATCAGCCTGAGGTGCTGATCGAGGAGCGTGCGCAGCTTCTGCCACAGGGCCCCGGCCTCGGCCGGTGGCGGCGCCGTCTTGCGGAGCTGCTCCTTGCGCCGGCGGGTGGCCTCGGCCAGCTTCGACAGGATGCGCGCGGTGTCGCTGTCGAGCTGCTCGAAGGCGATGCCGAAGCCGTGGTCGAAGGTCCAGGCGACGGTCCCGGTCACCTCCTGGCTGCGTTCTCCCCGCTCCTTCAGCCGCACACCGAAGGTCACCTTCACCCGGTCTCCGCGGGCCAGGGGGGGAGGCGCGCCGCCGCCGTGCCGCCACGCCAGGAACATGCCGCCGGGACAGTAGTCGCGGATCTGGCAGGGCTGCTCGCCGATGCGGTCACCGGTCACCGTGGCGTCGTGGATGAGCTCCTGGCGCGGATACCGGCGCTGGTTCTCCGGTGAGGTGCTGTCGGTCACGTCGAGGGGCGGCCTCGTGGGACGGCGTGGTTCATGCACAAAGCATACAATACAAAAGGTTCAGCGGCACCGCCATTTGGGTGGCCGGCTCCGGCTTGTGTAGGATAGCCGGCAGCCGGTCTGTCCGGAGGGCGGCGACACGAAGGGGCGAGCATGGGCCAGGCGATAGACAGTGAGGCGGTGGAGGCCTATCTGCTGGGGCTGCAGGAGGCCATCTGCGGGGAATTGGCCGCCCAGGAACCCGCCGCGGGCTTCCGCGAGGACCGCTGGGAGCGGCCCGGAGGGGGCGGCGGGCGCACCCGGGTCCTGGCCGGTGGCGAGGTGTTCGAGCAGGCCGGGGTCAACTATTCCCGCGTGACCGGGGAGGCGCTGCCGGCCGCGGCCACCGCCCGGCGCCCCGAACTGGCGGGACGCGCCTTCCAGGCCATGGGGGTCTCGCTGGTGGTCCATCCGCTCAATCCCCATGTCCCCACCTCGCACATGAACGTGCGCTTCTTCCTTGCCGAGGCGGAGGGGGAGGCCCCGGTCTGGTGGTTCGGCGGTGGTTTCGATCTGACCCCCTACTACCCCTTCGAGGAGGACGTCCGCTACTGGCACCAGATCGCCCTGGCCGCCTGCCGGCCCTTCGGGGAAGAGGTCTATCCGCGCTACAAGAAATGGTGTGACGAGTACTTCTACCTGCGCCATCGCCAGGAGCCGCGCGGGGTCGGCGGCCTCTTCTTCGACGACCTGAACGAATGGGGCTTCGACCGCTGTTTCGCCTTCATGCGCAGCGTCGGTGATGCCTACACGCGCGCCTACCTGCCCATCGTCGCCCGCCGCAAGGGGCTGCCCTGGAGCGAGCGGGAGCGCGACTTCCAGCTCTATCGCCGCGGGCGCTATGTCGAATTCAACCTGATCTACGACCGCGGCACCCTGTTCGGGCTCCAGTCCGGCGGGCGGACCGAGTCGATCCTGATGTCGATGCCGCCGCTGGCGAAATGGCGCTACGACTGGCATCCGGAGCCGGGCAGCCGCGAGGCCGAGCTCTACGAGCGCTATCTGAAGCCGCGCGACTGGCTGGCGGAGGAGGACTGAGCACATGGACCAGACCGGGCTCGTCAAGGTCGTCGCCACCGCCGCCGTCATCGTCCTGCTGCTGGCCCTCAACTGGCTGGCGCGGCGCTACTTTCATCCCGACAGCTATCAGCGGCTCAATCGCCGCCTGCTGATCGGCGGCGCGGTGATCCTGCTGTCGCTGCTGGTGGCGGCCCTGCTGGTAACACGATGAGCCACGCGGTTCTGCACCGGATCTGTATCTTCCCCATCAAGTCACTGGAGGGGGTGACGGTCGACTCGGCGACGGTCACGGAGGGCGGCACGCTGGCCTGGGACCGCTGGCTGCGGATGGTCGACGCCGATGGCCGGGTGATCAACGGCAAGCGCACGGCGGCGGTACACCGCATCCGGGTCCGCTACGACCTGGAGGAGGGGAGGGTCGACCTGGCCCATCAGGGGGAGTCGACATGGGAATCCTTCGCCCTGGAGGCGGAAGACCCGGGCCTGGCGGCCTGGCTGGGCGAGGCGCTGGAGATGCCGGTGATGCTGCAGCACGACGCCCGCCACGGCTTTCCGGACGACCTGGTGCGCTCCGGCCCGACGGTGATCGGCACCGCCACCCTGGAGATGATGGCGGAATGGTTCCCGGGGCTGGACCTGGACCAGCTCCGGCGCCGGTTCCGGGCCAACCTGGAGATCCGGGGGCTGCCCCCCTTCGGCGAGGAGCTGCTGGGCCTGCCGCCGGATGCCGGCCGCCCCTTCCGGATCGGCGATGTGGCACTGACCGGCCTGAAGCCCTGCAGGCGCTGCGTGGTGCCGACCCGGGACCCCGAAACCGGTGAACAGTGGCGCGGGTTCCAGAAGGTCCTGGTGAACCAGCGCCGGGCCCATCACCCCGGCTGGCTGCCCCGGGAGCACTATCCCCACCACTACCTGCTGGCGCTCAACACCCGTATCGTCCCCGGTCAGGCCGGCCGGCGGCTGCGGGTCGGGGACCCGCTGCAGGTGGACCCTGGCTGACGAAGCGCCTGCCGCACCCGCAGGAGCATGCGATGAAGCCCCAGGAACTCGGCAAATGGATCGATCTGCTCGCCTTCGTCACGCTGTGCATGATGATCTCCACCGGGGCCCTGCTGGAGTTCACCCTCCCGGAACGCAGCGGCCGGGCTGCCGTCTGGGGCCTGACCCGCCACGGGTGGGGAGATGTCCACGCCGCGGCGGCGCTGCTGTTCCTCGTGCTGATGAGCATCCACCTGCTGCTGCACTGGCGGTACATCCGCAGCGCGGTGCTCGGTCGCGTTTCCCGCGAGCAGGGATACCGGCTGGCGCTGGGGCTGGTCTGCCTGATCACGTTGCTTGCACTGCTGCTGGCGCCCCTGTTTTCCCCGGTGGAGCTGAATCTGCCGCTGGGGCGAGGGTGGCGCTGGCACGGCTGATCAGCCCGTCGACGCCGCCTCAGATCAGTCCGCGCTCGGCGAAGGAGACCGGCTCTCCCTCGCCCACCACCAGGTGATCCAGCACCCGCACGTCGATCAGCTCCAGCGCCTGCTGCAGGCGCCGGGTGATCTGGCGATCGGCGCGGCTGGGCTCGGCCACGCCGGAGGGATGGTTGTGGGCCAGGATCACGGCGGCGGCGTTGTGCGCCAGACAGCGGCGCACCACCTCGCGGGGGTGGACGCTGGCCCCGTCGATGGTCCCGCTGAACAGCTCCTCGAAGGCGATCAGGCGATGCCGGTTGTCCAGGAAGAGGCAGGCGAAGACCTCGAAGGGGCGGCCCCGCAGGCGCAGGGACAGGTATTGCCGGGTCTGCTCCGGGCTGGTGAAGGCGGTGTCGCGTCGCAGGCGGGCGGCCAGGTAGCGCCGTCCCAGTTCCAGCGCCGCCAGCAGCTGGGACGCCTTGGCCGGTCCCAGCCCATGCAGGGAGGCCAGCTCGCGCCCCTCCCGGTCGAGCAGGCCCGCCAGCCCATCCCCTTCGCGCAGGAGCTCCCGCGCCAGGTCGACCGCGCTGCGGCCCTTCACCCCGGTGCGCAGGAAGATCGCCAGCAGCTCCGCGTCCGACAGCGCCTGCGCCCCCAGTTCCAGCAACCGCTCCCGCGGCCGCTCGCCTTCCGGCCAGTCCGTGATGGCCATACCTCACCTCCCTGTTGTAAGGCTATCTGCTATCGGCTGTCGGCCATCGGCACCGACGGCCGACAGCTGATAGCCGACAGCCATAATAGTACACTCTCCCCATGTCCTCCTTGAGCGGCCAGCACATCCTCCTCGGCGTCAGCGGCGGCATCGCCGCCTACAAGAGCTGCGAGCTGGTCCGGCTGCTGCGCCGGGCCGGTGCCGAGGTGCGGGTGGTGATGACGCGCGGGGCCACCGGGTTCGTCACCCCGCTCAGCTTTCAGGCCCTCTCCGGCAACCCGGTCCGCTGCGAGCTGTTCGATCCGGAGGCCGAGGCGGGGATGGGCCACATCGAGCTGGCCCGCTGGGCCGACAAGGTGGTGATCGCCCCGGCCAGTGCCGATCTGCTGGCGCGCCTGGCCCTCGGGCTGGCCGACGACCTGCTCGCCACCCTCTGCCTGGCGACCACCGCCCCGATCGCCGTGGCCCCGGCGATGAACCGGGTGATGTGGGAGCATCCGGCCACGGCCGCCCATGTGGAGAGCCTGCGCGGTCGCGGGGTCACCATCCTCGGGCCGGCCGAGGGCGAGCAGGCCTGCGGCGAGGAGGGACCCGGCAGGATGGTGGAGCCGCAGGCGATCATCGACCACCTCGCCGCCATCCCGGGACCGCTGGAGGGGGTCCGGGTCCTGGTCACCGCCGGTCCCACCCGCGAGGCACTCGACCCGGTCCGTTTCCTGGGCAACCGCAGCTCGGGGCGCATGGGCTACGCCCTCGCCGAGGCCGCCAGGGATGCCGGCGCTGTCGTGACCCTGGTCAGCGGTCCGGTCGCCCTCCCCGCCCCGCAGGGGGTGGAGACGGTGCGGGTGGAGGATGCCAGGCAGATGCACGAGGCGGTGATGGCCCGGATCGGGGGGGTTGACCTGTTCATCGCCGCCGCAGCGGTGGCCGACTACCGCCCGAAGGCGCCGGCGGCGGACAAGATCAAGAAGACCCACGAGGGCCTGACCGTGGAGCTGGTGCGCAATCCCGATATCCTGGCCGAGGTGGCGGCGCTCCAGGAGGGGCCCTTCACCGTCGGTTTCGCGGCCGAGACCAGCGACCTCGAGGCCCACGCGCGCGAGAAGCTGGAACGCAAGGGCTGTGACCTGGTGGTGGCCAACCGGGTCGGCGAGGGGCTGGCCTTCGACCAGGAGGAGAACGAGGTCCTCCTGCTGTGGCGGGGCGGCAGCGAACACCTGCCGCGGCAGCCGAAGCGGGCCCTGGCCCGGCAACTGATCGAGAGGATTGCACGACGTTATGCGCAGGATTGAACTGAAGATACTCGACCCCCGGATCGGGCGCGAGATCCCGCTGCCCCGGCGGGCCACCGACGGCTCCGCCGGCATCGACCTGCGGGCCTGCCTGGAGGGGCCGCTGGAGCTGGCGCCGGGCCGCACCGAGCTAATCCCCACCGGCATCGCCATCCACATCGGCGACCCCTCGCTGGCGGCCATGATCCTGCCCCGCTCGGGCCTGGGCCACCGCCACGGGATCGTGCTGGGCAATCTGGTGGGGCTGATCGACTCCGATTACCAGGGCCAGCTGTATGTCTCCTGCTGGAATCGAAGTGAGGACTCATTTACCATCCAGCCGGGTGAGCGCATCGCCCAGCTGGTCTTCGTGCCGGTGGTCCAGGCCGAGTTCGAGGTGGTCGAGGCGTTCGAACAGAGCCAGCGCAGCGCAGGGGGTTTCGGCCATACCGGCCGCCACTGAGCCCTCCGCTCCCCTTTTACGGCATCAGGCAGATCCATGATCGAGGGACCCGTCAAGAAACGTCTGATTACGCGCCACCTGCGGCGCCGGATCCTGCTGGGTGGAATCGCCCTGCTGGCGCTGGCGCTGGCCACCGGCGCCGGCCTCTATCTCTACCAGCAGTACCGCGCGCAGCAGGAGGAGACCCTGCAGAAGGCCCTGGCCGAGCAGAGCCGGCGCCTGGCGGGCCAGGTCGCGGCGGCCCTGCTGCCCTACCGCAAGGCGTTGCGGGAGATGGCCAGCGACCCCGCCCTGCAGTCCCTGCTCGAGAGCGGAGACAGGGCGGCGCTCGAGGCCCGGGCCTCGATCCTCGCCGGACGCCTGCCGGGGGCACTCCGGCTGCGGATCCTCCCCGCCGACGTCAGCGAGCCGCGCCTCGATGAAAATCCCCCCCTGACCTTCGCCTCGCTGGACCTGATCCGGCGCGCGCGCAAATCCTCCGGGCCACTGCCGGCCGAAGTCCACCTGTTCGGCCGGCCCGATGCCCATCTGATACTGCTGGAGCGGGTCACCGATGGCCAGGGCAGGGTGATCGGCTTCCTCCACCTCAGCCTCTCCACCGATCTGCTCGCACAGGCCCTGACGAAGGTGGAAACCCCGGGTTATGTCGAGCTGCATCAGCCGGTGCCCAAGAGCCGCCCCCTGGTCCTCGCCAGGCGCGGCAACCCCGCCCTCAGGGAAAGGGGACGGCAGCAGTCCGCGCATGTGCCGGGCAGTTCGTGGAGGCTGCTGCTCTGGCTCACCCCGGCGGCCCTGGAAGGGCTGCCCGTCGAGACCGGGAGCGAGAGCCGGCTGCCCCTGCTGCCTGGCTCGCTCCTGGCCCCGGTGCTGCTCGGCGGGGGTGCCGGGCTCTGGTGGTCACGCCGCCAGCCGCGCGTGCGGGTCCATCCCGGCACCAGCTACGAGGGGGCGGTCCGCGCCATCATGGAGGGTCAGTATCCCGGGATGGAGCACCTGATCCCGGGGCTCAAGCGGGTCTCCGGCGAGGCGCCGCTGGGCAAGGGGCTGGAGGGTGAGGACATCACCCGGATCACGATGCCCGGCAGTGGCGACGAGTCGGCCGAGCTCGAGGCGGTCGCCGCCAAGGCGCGCGAGGCGGCCGCCCGGGATGAGGGCGAGGTGCTGGACCTGAGCGGCGGCATGGAGGTCGAGGAGCTCGAGGAGGGGCTGCCGGAGGGGGCCCTGGAGCAGCCGGACCTGGTCCTGGACGGAGAACCCTCCGCGCCTGCTCCGGAAGCGGCTCCGGCCGCAGAGGCGGCAGAGGGCGACCCGCCGGCCTCCATCTTCCGGGCCTATGACATCCGCGGGGTCGTGGGCAGGACCCTGACCGAGGAGGGGGTCTACCGCATCGGTCTGGCCATCGGCAGCGAGGCCGCCCAGCGGGGGCAGCAGGTGATCGTGGTGGCGCGCGACGGGCGCCTCTCCGGCCCGGAGCTCAGTGCGGCGCTCATCCGCGGGCTGCGCGATTCCGGCCGGGACGTCATCGACATCGGCATGGTCCCCACCCCGGTGCTCTATTTCGCCACCTTCTTCCTGGAGACCGGCAGCGGCGTGATGCTGACCGGGAGCCACAACCCGCCCGACTACAACGGTCTGAAGATCGTCCTCGGCGGCGACACCCTCTCCGGCGCGGCCATCACCGCCCTCCATGAGCGCATCCTCCGCAACGACTTCACCAGCGGCGAAGGCGCCCTCCAGCACGCCGACATCGGGGCCGACTACATCCGCCGGATCAGCGAGGACATCCCGGTGGCGCTCGGGCGGGGGCTGAAGGTGGCGGTGGATTGCGGCAACGGCGTGGCCGGGGCCCTCGCGCCGAGCCTGATCCGGGCCCTGGGACACGAGGTGATCGAGCTCTACTGCGAGGTGGACGGCACCTTCCCCAACCACCACCCGGACCCCAGCCAGCCGGAGAATCTGAGCGACCTCATCGAGGCGGTCACGGGCCAGGGCGCCGATCTGGGCCTTGCCTTCGACGGCGACGGCGACCGCCTGGGGGTGGTGGACGGGGAGGGCAACATCATCTGGCCGGACCGGCAGCTGATGCTGTTCGCCATCGACGTGCTCTCGCGCAACCCCGGCGCCGACATCATCTTCGACGTCAAGTGCAGCGGCCACCTCAAGCGGGTGATCGAGGAGCACTCCGGCCGTCCCGTGATGTGGAAGACCGGCCATTCCCTGATCAAGGCCAGGATGAAGG
>RFJX01000123.1 GCA_003694425.1 Gammaproteobacteria bacterium | reverse complement strand
GTCCGCGGATCACCAGCAGGCCGATCGAGACGATCACCAGGACCAGGGAGAGTCCACCGGCGATGCGGCGCTTGCCGACGAAATCGAAATTCGGGGTCTTGCTGAAGATGCCCAGCATGCTGTTTCCTCCTCAGATTGCCAGCCGCTTGATGCGGCGGCCGCCGTAGACCAGGCTGACCAGCGCCCGGGTCCCCATGATCGCGGTGAACATCGAGGTGAGGATGCCCAGCGACAGGGTCACGGCAAAGCCCTTGATCGGTCCGGTCCCGAAGCCGAACAGGACGATGGCCGCGATCAGGGTCGTGATGTTGGCGTCGGCGATGGTGGAGAAGGCCTTCTCGTAACCCGCCCGGATGCTGGCGTGGGGTGAGTTGCCATTGCGCAGTTCTTCCCGGATCCGCTCGTAGATCAGCACGTTGGCGTCCACCGCCATGCCGACGGTGAGGACGATGCCGGCGATGCCCGGCAGGGTCAGGGTGGCCTGCAGCAGTGACAGCAGGGCCACGATCAGGACCAGATTGACGAACAGCGCCACGTCCGCGAACAGGCCGAACACCTTGTAGTAGACCGCCATGAACAGCAGCACCAGGATGAAGCCGACGATTACCGATTCGACCCCGCGGTCGATGTTCTCCTGTCCCAGGCTGGGGCCGACGGTGCGCTCCTCGATGATCTCCACCGGGGCCGCCAGGGCCCCGGCGCGCAGCAGCAGGGCCAGCTTGCGCGCCTCCTCGGTGGAATCCAGGCCGGTGATCTGGAAACGCTTGGAGAGCTGTTCGCGGATGGTGGCGATGTTGATCACCTCCTCCACCTTGCGGCGTTCCCGCACCACCTTGCCGTTCTCGATGCGGGTGGCGCTCTTGTACTCGATGAACACCACCGCCATCGGCTGACCGACCCGCTCCCTGGTCTCCCGGGCGAACTTGGCGGCCCCCTTTCCGTCCAGGGTGATGAACACCGCCGGCGAGCCGCTCTGGCTGTCGATACCCGAAGAGGCGTCGATGATGTGGTCACCCGTGAGCATGATCCGCTTCTTCAGCAGCACCGGCTGTCCCTGACGGTCCCGGTAGAGGCGGGAACCCGGGATCGGCTTGCCGTCCAGCGCATCCTGGATGTCGTGCTCGGTGTCCACCATGTGGAACTCCAGGGTGGCCGTGGCGCCGAGGATGTCCTTGGCCCGGGCGGTATCCTGCACCCCGGGGAGCTGCACCACGATGCGATCCCGGCCCTGCTGCTGGATGGTGGGTTCTGCCACGCCCAGCTCGTTGACCCGTTTGCGCAGGGTGGTGATGTTCTGCTGCAGCGCGAACTTCCGCACCTCCTCCAGATACTCCCTGGAGATGGTCAGGCGGATCTCGCTGCCCTCACCCTCCCCGATCTGCAGCTCGGGGAAATATTTGCGGATCAGCGCCTCGGCCTTCTCCCGATCCGCGGCATTGCGCAGGGAGACCACCAGCGTACCCTTGTCTGTCTTCACCCCGCGGTAGCGGATCTTCTCCTCGCGCAACTGGCTCTTGAGGTCCGAGACGAAGCGGGTCTCTGCCTGCTTGCGCACCGCCTCCATGTCCACCTGCATCAGGAAGTGGACCCCGCCGCGCAGGTCCAGGCCGAGATTCATCGGCTGTCCGCCGATGGCTCGCAGCCACGCAGGGGTGGAGGGTGCCAGGTTCACCGCCACCACATAGTCCTCGCCCAGGGCGGCGGCGACGATGTCCCGCGCCTTGAGCTGGGTCTCGGTGTCGCTGAAACGGACCACCATGCTGTCCGGATGCATGTCGATCGACTTGTAGGGGAGCTTCTCCCCCTCCAGGGCGATGATCACCTTGTCCCGCAGGAAGGAGTCGATCGCCTCGCCCCGGGGCGACGAGATCTGCAGCGCGGGGTCCTCGCCGTAGAGATTCGGCAAGGCGTAGACCACCCCCAGGAGGAGTACCGAGAGGATGAGGAGCTGTTTCCAGAGCGGATACTGATTCATGTCGGGTCCGGAAGGGGTGGGTCAGAGGGTCTTGATGGTGCCCTTGGGCAGGACGGCGGAGACGGCGAAGCGCTGCACCTTGACCTGCACCCCCTTGGCCACCTCGAGGAGGATGAAGTTGTCCCCCAGATCGACGATCCGTCCGACGAGCCCGCCGTTGGTGGCGATCTCGTCACCCTTGGAGAGCGACTCCACCATCTGCCGGTGCTCCTTGGCCTTCTTCATCTGTGGCCGGATCATCAGGAACCAGAAGGCGGCGAAGAGGATGAGCAGAGGGAGCAGGCTCATCAGCCCCCCGCCCTGCGGTGCGGGCTCGGCCGCCCAGGCATTGGCAATCAGGAAATCCATTGTCGGTTCTCTCGCTTGAGGTTCGGCGAACGCGGCCCCTGCCGGCTCGCGCGGGGGCGTCGAATCAGCGCGCTATTATGACACAGCCACTGGCCCCTGCGCCTGCCCCTGTTCGAAGTCGCGCACGAACTCCTCCAGCCTTCCGGCCTCGATGGCATCGCGCAGACCGCGCATCAGTTCCTGGTAGTAGTGCAGGTTGTGCAGGGTGTTGAGCCGGGCCCCGAGGATCTCGCCGCAGCGGTCCAGATGGTGCAGATAGGCGCGACTGTAGTTGCGGCAGGTATAGCACCGGCATTCCGGGTCGGCGGGGGACTGGTCGAACCGGTAGCGCGCGTTGCGGATCCTCACCACCCCGCGCGAGGTGAAGAGGTGGCCGTTGCGGGCGTTGCGGGTCGGCAGCACGCAATCGAACATGTCGATCCCGCGGCATACCGCACCCACCAGGTCCTCCGGGGTGCCCACCCCCATGAGATAGCGCGGTCGATCGGCCGGCAGCGCCGGTTCCAGCGCCTCGAGCACCCGCCACATCTCCTCCTTCGGCTCCCCTACCGAGAGCCCGCCCACGGCGTAGCCGTCAAAGCCGATCTCCATCAGCCCCGCCAGTGATTCCGCCCGCAGCTCCGGGTACATCCCGCCCTGGACGATGCCGAACAGGGCCGCCGTGGACTCACCGTGCGCCTCCCGGCAACGCCGGGCCCAGCGCAGGGAGAGCCGCATCGATTCGGCACTCCGGCCCTCGTCCGCCGGGTAGGGGGTGCACTCGTCGAACACCATCACCACGTCGGCGCCCAGGCGGTGCTGAACCCGGATCGAATCCTCGGGCGTGAGCAGGATGCGGTCGCCGTTGACCGGAGAACGGAACGTCACCCCCTGCTCGTCGATCCGGCGCATCTTCCCCAGGCTGTAGACCTGAAAGCCGCCGGAGTCGGTAAGGATCGGGCGTTCCCAGTGGATGAAGTCGTGCAGACCGCCGAAGCGGTCGATCACCTCCAGCCCCGGGCGCAACATCAAGTGGAAGGTATTGCCCAGGATGATCTGCGCGCCCAGCCCCTCGAGCTCCTCCGGCGTCATCGCCTTGACCGTGCCATAGGTCCCGACCGGCATGAAGGCCGGCGTCTCCACCGTGCCGCGCTCGAACCGCATCCTGCCCCTGCGGGCGGCCCCGTCGCGGGCCAGGAGTTCAAATCGCACCGTCCGCCTCCCGCCGTTCCAGGAACATGGCGTCACCGTAGCTGAAGAAGCGGTAGCCTGCCTGCACTGCGTGCCGGTACGCCTCCAGCACCCGCTCCCGGCCGCTGAAGGCGCAGACCAGCATCAGCAGGGTGGAACCCGGCAGATGGAAATTGGTCACCAGGGCATCGACCACCCGGAAACGGTAGCCCGGGTAGATGAACAGCGTGGTCTCCCCCCACCCGGCCACCAGTTCACCCCCGCCGGTGGCGGCACTTTCCAGGGCCCGCAGGCTGGTGGTGCCCACGGCCACGATTCGCCCCCCGCAGGAGCGATGGCACGCCACCGCCTCCGCCGTCTCCTCCGGCACCTCGTACCACTCGCTGTGCATCCGGTGCTCCTCGATCCGGTCGCAGCGCACCGGCTGGAAGGTTCCGGCCCCCACGTGCAGGGTCACGCGCGCCGTCTCCACCCCGCGCTCGCGGATCCGCTCCAGCAGCGGTTCGTCGAAATGGAGACCGGCGGTCGGCGCAGCGACCGCGCCGGGGTTGCGGGCGTACACCGTCTGATAGCGTTCCCGATCGACCACCCGATCGGCCCGCTGGATATAGGGGGGCAACGGCATGTGGCCCCAGCGTTCCATCACTGACCACCAGTCCTCGTCCCCGGCCAGCCGGAGGCGGAAGGCATCCCCCTCCCGGTCGATCACCTCTGCCTGCGCGCCGCCCTCCAGCAGCAACAGGCTCCCCGGCTTCGGGGACTTGCTGGCCCGCACCAGCGCCAGCGCCGTCCTTCCCTCATGGACACGCTCGATCAGCAACTCCACCCGTCCCCCACTCTCCTTGCGGCCATACAGACGGGCGGGGATCACCCTGGTGTCGTTGAACACCAGCAGGTCATTCTCCCGCAGCAACTCCGGCAGTTCCCGGAACCTCCGGTCCTCCCGGCCACCCTGGGCGTGGAGGGTGAGCAGACGGCTGGCCGCCCGCTCGGACAACGGCTCCTGGGCGATGAGCTCCTGCGGCAGCTCATACTGGAAATCGGACAGGTACATGGGGCGCGGATGGTAACAAAGATGCAACCCGGGCGGGTCATCTCATATACTTGCGCCTCCGGGCCGGGGTGGCGGAACTGGTAGACGCGCCTGACTCAAAATCAGGTGGGGCGACCCGTGCGGGTTCGATTCCCGCCCCCGGCACCAAATTTTCCGCCCAATTCTGTTGATTTCCCCGAAAAATCAGTAGAATACGTCAAGAATAACAACAAGTTACAAGGGGGTCCTAACCCCTTGATTTCCCGCAAGGCCACGCTTTTATCCGCAACGCTTTACGCCTATATTACGCACGAAGGCGGAAAAATTTACGCACGCGGCGTGAAGGAGGGGCAGGCATGGCGGCCTTCCGCAAGCTGAAGAGTGGCCGGTGGCGGGTGGAAGTGTGCCGCGGCGGGATCCGCGTCTCCCGGACGTTCACCCTGAAGTCGACGGCCCGGAGCTGGGCGGCGCAGGTGGAGGCGGAGATCGAGGCGGGCAAGTACAGGCCGCCGGAGGAGTCCGCGGCAGAGGCACGCACATTCGGGGATCTGCTCAAGCGATACAGCCGGGAGGTGACACCGAAGAAGCGCGGAGCCCGATGGGAGCAACTGCGGATCGGCCTGCTGTTGCGCGACAAGCTGTCCGAGGTCCCCTTGTCGGCGCTGGACGAGACCCACATTTCCGACTGGCGAGACCGGCGGCTACAGAGCGTGTCCCCCGCTTCCGTCTCGCGGGAGATGTCGATCCTGTCCAACGCCTGCAGGATTGCCATGGACGAATGGAAATGGATCGACCGCAATCCGGTCAGCCGTGTGCGCCGGCCGGCCGGTCCACCGCCAAGGCAAAGGCGGATCACGGACGAGGAGATCGAGGCGATCCTGGTCGGTGCCGGCTATACCCCGGATGCGCCTCCAGAGACCCTGACGGCGCGTGTCGGGGCCGCCTTCCTGTTCGCCATCGAGACCGCGATGCGGGCCGGAGAGATCTGCTCGCTCACCTGGGACAACATCGACGAGCGCACGGCGCACTTGCCACGCACCAAGAACAACACCCCGCGCACCGTGCCCCTGTCATCGAGGGCCCGGCAGATCCTCGACCAGCTCCGGCCGCTGGGTTTCGATACGGTATTCGGACTGAAGCCATCTCAGCTCGACGCCCTGTTCCGCAAGGTCCGTGACCGGTCGATGATCGAGGATCTCCATTTCCACGACACCCGCCGGGAGGCGCTGACCCGCCT
>RFJX01000122.1 GCA_003694425.1 Gammaproteobacteria bacterium | reverse complement strand
GTTTTGTGAGTATATATGATGGAGGCAGGATCTCCAGCCCGAAAGCTGATCGATGGCAGTTTTCCGGTCCTCTTCCTGCTGCCACCCGAACACTGCAGAGGCCCCTCCGGAACGATGCCCTTCACCCTCGCCACCTGGAATGTCAATTCGCTGCGTCAGCGGCTACCCCAGGTACTGGACTGGCTGCGCCGGGTGCGGCCGGACGTGCTGGCGATCCAGGAGACCAAGCTGAGCGACCACGAATTCCCCGTCATGGCCTTCGCCGAGATCGGCTATCAGCCGCTGATCAACGGCCAGAAGGGCTACAACGGGGTCGCCCTGATCGCCCGTCATCGCATGTCCCGGCCCGTCACCGAACTGCCGGGAGACCCGGACGACCTGCAGCGCCGCCTTCTGGGCGCGGCCTGTGGCCCGCTCTATCTGCTCAATCTCTACGTACCGAACGGGTCCGAGGTCGGATCCGACAAGTACCGCTACAAGCTCTCCTGGCTGGAGCGGTTGCACCTGTTCACGGCCGAGCTGCTCCGGCGGGAAGCGCATCTGGTGCTGCTGGGGGACTTCAACATCGCCCCCGCCGACGAGGATGTACACGACCCCGCCGCCTGGCAGGGCAAGGTCCTGGTGAGTGAACCGGAACGGCAGGCCCTGCGCGACCTTCTGGCGCTGGGACTGGAGGACTGCTTCCGGCGCTTCGATCAGCCGCCCGGAAGCTATTCCTGGTGGGACTACCGCGGTGGGGCCTTCGAACGCAACGACGGCCTGCGCATCGACCTCATCCTGGCCTCTGCCGGGCTGGCCGCGGCCTGCAGCGAATGCCGGATCGACACCCGCCCGCGCGCCCTGGAGGGCCCCTCCGATCACGCCCCCGTGGTCGCAACATTCGATCTGCACTCCTGAGGCTGCTGTCCGCGGGCACCTGCCGGGAGCGGTATTGCCGCTGTATCCTGCCCCGCTCCCCGGAGCGGATCGGGGTGCCGCCGGGCATCGAAGGTCACGGATGTCCTATAGTTACAGCAAGGGCGGACCTCCCCGGCGGATGGAGGCGGCCGTGAGGGAAGCGGGGATGTCCTACGATTTCGACAGCTGGGCAGAGATTGCACGCACCGATCCGGAGCGCTTCGAGGCCTTGCGGGAGGAGCTCGTTCGCCGCCAGATCGCGCAGGCTCCGGCCGCATCGCGGCGGCGTCTGGCCGGGCTGCAGTGGCGTATCGACCGCATCCGCGAACATTCGGGCACGCCCCTGGCCGCCTGCATCGCCATCTCGGGGCTGATGTGGGAGAGCATGCTGGGTGAGGGAGGGCTGGTGGACCGGATCCGGGGACTGGGGCAGGCGCCAGACGAGACGGATCGGACGAACACCAAGGTCGTGCCACTGCGTCCACCCCACTCCCGCCGGCCCGGCTGAACCGCGGAATCCGGGTGGCATTCCCCCTGAGCGGTTGCGATAATCGCCGCAGGCCAGGTACTGACGCCAGCACTTCCTGCCGGGAACAGCCAGCAATGTCGCGAACCTTTCTGATCGTGGACGACCACGCCCTAATCCGCGTGGGGCTGGGCGGCACCCTGCGTCGGGCCTTCCCCGAGGCCCGGATCCTGGAGGCTGCCGACGGCCGCCGGCTCCTGGAGCAGCTGCAGCGTGAGTGCGGGATCGACCTGGTCATCCTCGACCTCTGCCTGGAGCAGGGCGGGCGTCCCGATTTCGGCCTGTTGCGCGGGCTCTGCGAGGCGGACCCGGGACTGAAGGTACTGGTGATCTCCGCGAGCGAACATCCCCGGCACGTCCGCAAGGCGCTGGCCATCGGGGCCAGGGGCTATGTGCCCAAGGCGGCGCCCGAAGAGGCGCTGCTGGCGGCGGTGGAGGAGGTCCTGGCGGGAGGCACCTGCCTGCCGGAGACAGGCTTGCCGGAGTCCGGTAACGACGGCGCCCTGACCGGTCGCCAGGCGGAGATCCTGCAGCGGCTGGTGGAGGGGCGTTCCAACCGGGAGATTGCCCTCGAGCTGGGGCTGGCGCTGAGTACCGTCAAGGCCCATGTGAGCGCGATATACCGGCAGCTCGGGGTGGAGAACCGGGCCCAGCTGGTGGCCTGCGCGCTCAGCAGGGGACTGGTGGATGGCGCGCCGCAGGCCTGACCGGCGGGGCCCCGGCAGCGGCAGGCGTCCCGGTCCTGCCGCATGCTCCTTCTCCGCCCCCTCTCCTGCATGGACCCCCTGGCTGTTCCTGATCGCCCTGTTCCCGGGCAGTCTCGTCGCCCGGGACGGGCCGGCCTATCTCACCGAAGAGGACCTGCTGGGGGAGATCCCCCAGGTCAGTTCGGTCACCGGCCTGCGTCAGGCGGTCTCCGATTCCCCCGCTTCGGTCACCATCCTCGACCGCCAGCTCATCCGTGCCTCCGGCGCCCAGAATCTGGCCGATCTGTTCCGGCTGGTACCGGGCTTCCAGGTCTACCATGTGAACGGCAACGTCTTCGCCGTGACCAGCCACGGCCTGAGCGACGAATTCCCCAAGCGGCTGGAGGTGCGGGTGGATGGGCGATCGGTCTATCAGCCACTGCTCTCGGCCATCGAATGGACCACCCTCGGGGTGGAGCTGGACGACATCGAGCGCATCGAGGTGGTGCGGGGCTCGAACGTCCCCCTGCAGGGTTCCAATGCCTTTCTCGGCTCCATCAACATCATCACCCGCCATCCCCTCGAGCAGCGCGGCAGCCACATGGAGGTCACGGCCGGGTCGCGCAACGAGCGGCGCCTCTCCCTGCGCCACAGCGACAGCTTCATGGGGGTCGACTACCGGATCAGCGCGGGCTACCGCACCAATGACGGCTTTCCGATGCTGGAGGATGGCCTCAAGGGCGGCCATCTCGACCTGCGTGCCGGCTACACGCCCACCCTGGTCGACAGCTTCGACCTGGAACTGGGCTACAGCCAGTCCTTCACCGGCCGCGGCGACGGTGACGACCCGGCGGAGTACTTCGACCGACGCTTCGTGAGCAGCTACCAGTCCCTGCGCTGGCGGCGGGAGCTGGCTGGGGGAGACGACCTCTCGCTCCAGTTCTATCACAACTTCCTGGGGATGGACGACCGCCGCTCCCTGGGGCGGCTCTCGGAGATCACGGGGATACCGCCCGCGCTGCTGCCGCTGCTCCTCGGCCAGCCCGATCAGACCATCCATGTGGGCGACGACGATTATCTGACCGAGCGCTACGACCTCGAGCTCAGGCACCGGATGGAGCTGGGGGAGCTGACCCGGGTCATCTGGGGAGCAGGCGGACGCTACGACCGCATCGACAGCGAATGGCTGCTCGACGGCGGGGAGCCGGTACACGATCTGTCCCTGCGCCTGTTCGGCAACATCGAGTGGCGCCCCCTGCCCTTCCTGCTGTTCAACGGCGGGGTGATGGTGGAGGACAACGAACTGGTCGGGACCCAGGTCTCGCCCCGGCTGGCGCTCAACATCCGGCCCCTGCGCAACCACGGCATCCGGCTGAGCGCCACCCGGGCCCACCGCAGCCCCTCGCTGCTCGAGGCCAGCGAGCGGCAGGTCGTGCGCTTCGCCGACGGCAGCGTCGCCGATGTCCAGAACCTGAGTTCCCCCTCGCTCGGCGAGGAGGATCTGACCGCCTTCGAGCTGGGTTACGTGGGGCGCTGGCCGGGCCCCGGGATCACCCTCGACCTCAAGTGGTACCTGGAAGAGGTACGCAACGCCATCGACACCCGCAAGGTCAGCAACTACCCCGGTGACCTGCTGGGCAAGGTCTTCATCAACGACAACATCACCCGCTGGGACATCCACGGGGTCGACGGGCGGCTCGACTGGCAGCCGGGGCCGGAGAGCCGGGTGTCGCTGCAGTATGCCTACGCCGACGTCCGGGGAGTACGGGTCCGCTCCGACACCGACTTGAGCTCCCTCAAGCGCCGGGTCCCGCGGCACACCCTGTCGCTGCTGGCGAGCCATCGCTTCGGCAACGGCCTTCAGGCCAGCGCGGTCTACTACCGGGTCTCCCCGGTCAAGTGGATCGGCGGGGCGGATATCGACTGGTACAGCCGGACCGACCTGCGCCTGGCCCTGCCATTGCCCCTGGGGGGCGCCGGGTCCGAGGTGTCGCTGGTGGCGCAGAAGCTGTTCGGCGACGAGTATCTGGAATACCAGGCCAACAACCGGTTCGAGAGAAGGATCTACCTGCAACTGGCGCTGGGGTTGCCATAGGAGACAGGGGTGAAACCAGGGAGAGGAAGGAGGGAAAGGAAGACCGGCCGGAGCAGGCTGGCCACCATGCTGATGGCCCTGCTGCTGGTCGCCACGGCGCGCGCGGCGCCGGTCGTACTGGTCCTGCCCAGTGACGACACCGCGGTCTACCGGGAATTCATCGAGGCGCTGCGGACCCGTCCGGAGGCGCGGTCCCTGGAGCTGCGGGTCCTCGAGCCGGAGCCGGCGCCGGAGGAACTCGCCCGGGAGATGGGGCAGGCGGCGCTGCTGCTGCCGGTCGGGACCCGGGCCCTGCATCGCCTGCTCGCCAGTGAGCCGCAGCGGCCGGTACTGGCGGTGATGGTCTCCAGCGGCGCCTACCGGACCCACCTGCAGATGCACGATAGCGCAAGAAGGCTGCTGGAACGGGGCCTCTTCTCGGCCCTGTTCCTGGAGCAGCCGGTTTCGCGGATGGTGGCGCTGGCCAGGCTGGTCCGGCCCCGGGCCCGGCGCCTCGGGGTGGTACTGGGACCGGCCTCCTCCGCCCGGATCGATCTGCTTGCCGAAGAGGCGGTGCGCCATGGCTTCCGGCTGGAGCTGGCGGTGCTGGCGGAGGAGGACAATCCGGCGGCCCGCATCAATGCGGTGATGAAGCGCAGCGACGTCTATCTCGCACTGCCGGACCGTGCGGTCTTCAACCGCAGTACCGCCCGCTGGGTGCTCTATGCCGGTCTGCGCCATTCCGTCCCGGTGGTGGGATTCTCGGCCCGCTATACCGAGGCCGGAGCGGTGGCCTCGGTCTACAGCACTCCGGCCGATCAGGCGGCTGACGCTGCGGAATGGCTGGCACGGTGGGACCCGGCTGGCGGTATCCTCGGGCCGCCACGCCTGCCGCGCCACTACTCGCTCAGCCTCAACCGACGGGCGGCGACCGCCCTCGGACTCCAGCTCCCGCCGCCGGAGGCGTTGCGCCGCGAGCTGGAGAAACTGGAACGGGGCCGGCCATGAGGCTCTTTCCCCACAGCCTGCGCGGCCGCCTCCTCCTGCTCGCCCTGCTTCCGCTGCTGGCCCTGGCCCTGGCCATGGGGCTCCGCTCCGTGGACGAAGCCCTGGAGGGGGAGGAAAGGGCCCTCGACGAGCGGGGCAGGGGGCTGGCTACGGGTCTGGCCCTGTCGGCGGAGCTGCCGCTGTTCGCGGGGGACCGGGAGGGGCTGGAGGAGCTGGCCCGGCGTTATCTGGGGATCCCCGGC